>CAMAJC010000083.1 GCA_945835425.1 uncultured Clostridia bacterium | reverse complement strand
GGTCGAGGATATGATGCCTTCGATTATGGTCAAGAATGTGAAAGTATAAGAAAAATGCGCAGGAATTTGCTCCTGCGCATTTTTTCATCCCAGTTCCTTGATGGCGTCCATCAGCTGCCCTGCCGAGTCCAGCAGCGCAATCCGCTCCGACTCCGACAGCGGAATCTCCAGCACCGCTTCGACGCCCTTTTTTCCGACGACCGATGGGATGCTGAGGGCAAGCCCTTTCAGCCCATATTCCCCGTTTAACACCGTCGAAACCGGCAGAACCGTATGCTCGTCCCGGACGATGCAGGACGCAATCCGGGCCACGGCCATGGCGATGCCGTAATAGGTCGCGGTCTTGCGCTCGATGATGGCGTAGGCGCTGTCCCGCACATCCGAATAAATCTGCCGCAGGGTGGTCTCATAGTCATGGATTCCGCGCAGCTGGCAAAACCGGTCGAGATCGATGCCGGAGATATTGGCGCTGCTCCAGACCGCCAGCTCGCTGTCCCCGTGTTCGCCGATGATAAAGGCATGGACGCTGCGGCTGTCGACCAGCAGCTGCCTGCCGAGCAGGTATTTGAGCCGCCCGGTGTCCAGCACCGTCCCGGAGCCGATGACTTTGCTTTCCGGGTAGCCGGAGATGCGCCTTGCCTCATAGGTCAGGATATCGACCGGGTTGGAGACGATCAGCAGGATGCCGGAAAAATCGGTCGCGGTGATATGGGGAAGGATCGAGCGGAGAATGCCGAGGTTTTTCCGGGTCAGGTCGAGCCTTGTTTCGCCGGGTTTCTGGTTCGCACCGGCGGTGATGATGATCAGGGCGCAGTCGTGAAGATCAGGGTAATCCCCGGCGTAAATGTCCATCGAAGCGGTATAGGGCAGCCCGTGGCTTAAATCCATCGCCTCGCCCTCCGCTTTGGCGCGGTTGACGTCGATCAGCACCATTTCCGAAAACAGCCCCCGCTGCATCAGGGCAAAAGCGATCGACGCGCCGACGAACCCGCAGCCGATGATCCCCACTTTTCTGGGATTGAGCATAATTTTCATCCTTTCTTTCGCGTTTGGGCTTATTTTCCCCGCGAAAGGGATGAATATGCGAAAAACCGGGCAGAAAACGTATGAAAACGCTTTCTGCCCGGTTTATGTTTATGACAGCAGATTTTCCAGCTGCTTTAAGCCCGCAGCCGCCATCTGTTCACCGCCGAGAGGGCTGGGATGCAGATGGTCGCCGGAATCGTATGCCGGCACCATGTAGCCGGGCTTTTCCGGGTCCTCCACAGCTGACCCAAAGTCAATGACCCCGTCGATATCTCCGGCCGCAGCAGATCGTACCAGCCAGCCGTTGATCTCATCCCGCAGCTCCATCGTCTCGTCGCAGCACCCGGGCATTCCGCCGAAGGGCGTGATGGTGCAGGCGATGACCTTGATTCCGGCCTCATGGAGCCGCCGGACGACCTTCGATACACCCGCGGCAAACTCATCCAGCGTGCAGCGCTCCTCAAGCGGCGGGCAGAACTCGCCGCTGCCGGGCTGGCTGACGTCGTTGACGCCGAGGGCCAGGAGGACTGTTTTGATGCCGCTGGCGCCGAGCAAATCCCAGTCCATCCGCTTGAGACCGGACACGCCGAACAGCTCGCCTGCCATTCCGGTAAACTTTCCGCCGGTCGAATAGAGCAGCCGGTTGCCGCTGATGCCGAGGTTTAAGAGCGCCATTTTTCCTTTTCGCTTGTCGGCAAATCCTTCCGCCATCGGGTCAAACCACAGCCGCATTTCGGTGATCGAATCGCCGAAAGCCGCGACGGCGCAGGTGTTTTCTTCCGCCAGAATGTCGATATTCATCAGCCCGGGCAGCGGGTCAGGCGCAGGGAAGGGCATATTTCCGCGCAGGTCGTCTTCCGCTGCCGCGAAATCCGGCTGACCGGTAAAGTTTCCGGGTGCCGAGTGCTCCGTGGGCCAAGTGCCGCTGACCGAGCGGCAGACAGGCGCGTTTTCCGGAAAATAAAAGAGGACTTTGAGGGTATCGCCCGCAGTCACCGGCAGATAAACCTCGTCGCTGTAAACGGTGCCGCCCGGCGCCAGCCGCAGGGACGGCTGCCCGCCAAAGGTGATATCCGCGCAGTTTTTCCCGTTCCAGACGGTGATCTGCCCGATTTTCAGCGGCTCTTCACCAAAAAGATTGCCGATCCGCAGCCGCAGCATGTCTCCCGACAGATTCACTTTTGTAACCAGGCGCACCGTCCGGTCCCGCAGGTCGCAGGCGCCGATCTTTCCTTCCCGGGGTGCTGCCGCAAAAACTGTTACCCATTTTCCCATACGCATACCTTCCTTTAACTGATTTATTTTTATTGCTGTTTATGAACCTCGGCGCATTTTATGCGTATCCCCCATGCGTCAGAGGTCTGTGTAAACATCAGAACGCATATGAAAAAATGAAACCGCTCCGCATCCTGATATCTGCCTAAATTCATCATTTTTATTATAGCAAATCAAAAGGACAAGAACAATGCACATATTTTGAACATGAGAAAAAAATATATAAACAGAAAAAACAGACGAAAAATCACCGATATTCCGTCTGTCAGACTGTTATTTTTCCAAAAAGGCTTCCACTGCCCGGTTAAATGCCGCCGGGCTGCGGTTCGCGACAAAATGGTCGCCGGGGAGCAGGATGAGCTCCGCGCCCGGGATATGCTGTGCGATTATCTTTGTATGGCTTTCCCTGATCATGTCCTTTGTTCCGGCGATGACGAGGGTTTTGGCGGTGATGCGGGACAGTTCGCTCACATCGATATTCGGGTCATTGACCATCAGCCCCAGCATTTCGGCGTTTTTCCGCGCCTCCGGGCTTTTCCGGGCAAAGAGCGACGCGAGTTTGTACCCGAGGACGATGGGGAACTGAACATGGAATTTGACGCCGCTGCCTTTTAAGTTTGCGCCGTTCAGAATCAGTTTGTCCACCCGCTTAGGATATTGGAGCGCAAAGATAAGCGCGATATTGCCGCCGTCGGAAAACCCGAGGATATCCGCCTTTTCGATTGCCAGCTCGTCCATAAACGCCCGCAGGTCTTCCGCAAACTGGCGGATGGTAAAGGGCGCGTCTCCTCTTGGGGACTGCCCGTGTCCGCGGGTGTCGACGGCGATGACCCGGCGGTTTTTGGAAAAATATTCAATCTGATGGACAAAATAGCTCCCGTCCTCGCCGTTTCCGTGCAGCAGAATCAGCGGTGCGCCTGTCCCACACTCCATATAATGCAGTTTGATATCCATTTTAAGCCGCCTTTACTCAGATGGAATAGCCCGGAGCGCTTCGACCACGTCCCGCACGCCGACAACCTTGATGGTATATGCCGACAGGTCCATCCCTTTCAGCGACGCCGCCGGTACCAAACACCGGGTAAAGCCCAGCCGCTGGGCCTCCCGGATGCGGTCTTCCAGCCGGATCACACTGCGCACTTCGCCGCCCAGCCCGATCTCACCGATGGCGATCAGCCCGGCCGGGATGGGCTTGTCCCGCAGCCCCGACACCAGCGCCAACGCGATCGGCAGGTCGGACGCAGGCTCGTCCAGCCACAGTCCGCCGACGACGTTTACATAAGCGTCCAGCGCCGAGAAGGTATAGCCTGCCCGCTTTTCCAGCACGGCCAGCAGCAGGCTCATCCGGTTGTGGTCAAACCCCGTCGCCATCCGCCTCGGAGAAGCGAAACTCGAGCGGGTGATCAGCGCCTGCACCTCCGCGAGAATCGGCCTGCTCCCTTCCAGCACGCAGACGACGCAGGAGCCGGAAACCCCTTCCGGCCGCTCGGAAAGGAGCATCGCCGACGGGTTCGGCACCTGGGACAGGCCTTTGTCCTTCATCTCAAAGACCGCGATCTCATTGGTCGCGCCGTACCGGTTTTTGACCGCCCGCAGCATCCGGTAGGCGTGGTTCTGCTCGCCCTCGAACTGGAAAACCGCATCGACCATATGCTCCAGCATCCGCGGCCCTGCAAGATTCCCTTCCTTGGTCACATGGCCGACGAGGATGATGGAGATGTCGTTTTCCTTGGCGACGCCGAGGAGGGCGTTGGTGCATTCCCGCACCTGGGTGACGCTGCCGGCGGAGGAGCCGACCGCCGAGAGCATCATCGTCTGAATCGAGTCAATGACGACGATCTGCGGGCGCTCCTGTCCGATGGTGGCGATGACCGTGTCGAGGTCGCCGCAGGCGAGGACAAAGAGGTTTTCCGCGTCCACCCCGAGCCTTCTCGCCCGCAGGTGCAGCTGCCCGGCCGATTCCTCGCCCGAGACATAGAGCACCTTGAGGTTTTCCGCCAGCGCCTGGGAAATCTGCAGCAGCAGCGTCGACTTGCCGATGCCCGGGTCGCCGCCCAGCAGCACCAGCGAGCCTTTCACCAGTCCGCCGCCCAGCACCCGGTCCAGCTCGGACAGCCCCGTATGGTAGCGGATGGCGTCTCCGTCGGAAAGGTCGCTGCGGATGGAGGCGACCTCAGCAGGCCTTGCAGAAGCGGCCTTGCTCCGGGCGAAGGGCGCAGCGGAGGAGGTGAGCGGCGCCACAGCGGAAAAGCTGTTCCATTCCCCGCACATCGGGCATTTGCCCATCCATTTCGGCGTTTCGTACCCGCACTCACTGCAGATATAGATTTCCTTTGGTTTAGCCGTCTTTGCCATACGCTGTCCTCTTTTCTGGTTATTTTGATGGAACCGCAGCCGCCGTTCCTGCCGCAATAGCGAAAGCCATCTGCTGCTGATAGGCGCTGTCCTGCAAAAGGGCGCACTCCTCCGGGTTGGAGAGAAAGCCGCATTCCACCAGGACGATCGGGTTTGTGCACTGCATCAGCAGCCATACGTCGTCGGTCGCGGGCTTGATTTCCCGCGTGTTGTCCGGCTGCACAAGATCGATAATGCTGCCGCGGAGGTTTTCGGCCAGCAGCTTTGACGACGTGTCCTTCAGGCCGTAAAACATCTGGGCGCCGTGGTACTTGGACTGGGTGAACTGGTTTTGATGGATCATCAGGACGGCCGCGCCGGGGTCTTGCTCCATGATTTCGAGCCGCGCCGCCAAATCGGCCTTTTTCTGTTCCCGGACAGTCCCGCTGCCGCCGCCGAGGTCGGTGTCATCCATCCGTATCATGGTCACGTCGTACCCGAACGCACCCAGCAAATCCCGCAGCAGCAGGCTGATTTCAAGGTTTATCTCCTTCTCGACCGAACCGTCGCAGCCGATCGCGCCGCCGTCCATGCCGCCGTGGCCGGGGTCGAGGACGATATGGGGACGGATGCTGCCGGAATAAATCTCGCGGCTCATCGTCTGGAGAGCGTCGTGTTCGGCGATGCTCCGCCGGATCAGAGAAGCGCCTAAAATAAGTCCGGTCACCATCAGCAGTATCGCCGATACCGCCGCCAGTGACCGTAAATGCAGCGATCTGCTGCCTGTATGCTGCTTTTTGCCCATCTGCGCACCACCTCTCCCGAAAATGATATGCGCATCCGGGTGGTTTCATCCCTTATAAAACCTCGGATGAACGGTTTCCCTTAAAAAAGTTTTCTCGATTTTTTGCCGCTCTTTTTGCCGTCTTTATCGACATAGACCAGCTTGTTGCTGATCGAGAACCGTCTGCGGCCCAGCTCATACCCGATCCACATGAACAGGATGTACAGAAGCGGCAGCAGCATCATGACGATCATCTTGCCCCAGCCGCAGGCAGGGGTGGCGTCAGCCGCCGCGATGACCTCCTCGTACTGGGTACCGGCCATGACGACGGTTTCCTCGGTGGCCTCATGGGCATGGAGGCCGTAGGGGTGGATCAGATTGATCAGCGGCCAGACCGGCGCGTTCATCAGCCGGTAGACCCATAAAAGGTCGAAGCTGCCGGAAATCTTGGAGATAATCAGCATGATATCCGAAATGAGGCCGGGTGCAATGGCAATCAGACCGTATTTCAGCGGCTTGTAGGGGTCATAGACCATCCGGCCGAACTGCAGGTAGTTTGCGTCCTTGTCCCCGAAGCCCCAGCTCTGGGCATACAGGGTGATGCCGGTGATCAGGATACAGACCAGCTCGGTCAGCAGGATGCCGCCGACGCCCCAGTTCATGACGGCGCTCATCGAAAAGACGATGACGACGCAGATGACGTTGCAGATGCACAGGGTTTTGAGGGTCTGCAGAGCCAGTTCGCGCGGGCTGTTGTGCAGCTGGACGGTCTGTTGAGCACTGGAAGTGCCGGCGCCGGCAGCGGTGGATGTTTCTTTGGATTTTGCCATGAATGAAGATCTCCTTTCGGCAGCAAAGGCCGCGGTGTCGTTTTGCGTTGGGTGGGATTTATACATTTTTCCGGATGATGCTGCCGGGAACCGGCGCCACATCCAGAAGGGAAGCGGGGAAAGAAAAGGCCATGGCCGGGTGACGGGTATCGGCGATGGGGTTGCCTTCGCCGTCGGTCATGCCGGAGATAACAAAGGAAACGGGCTTTTCTCCGGGGCAGAGCAGCTCCAGCGTGTCGCCGTCCAGGAACTTGTTTTTCTGGGTGCAGTAAATTCTGCCGTCTTCCACCCTGTCCACGAGAGCGACGATATCGCAGTTGCGGATATAGCCCGCGCCCTCATACCGCTGTCCCTGTTCCGGACGGCCGAAGTAGAAGCCGGTGGAATAATCCCGGTGAGAGACCTTGCGTACCTCGTCCAGCAGCCACGGGTCCAGCTGCCAGCTGTCCGGCGTGCGGAGATAGCTGTCCACTGCGCAGCGGTAAGCGTTTGTGACGACGCCGACATAGTAGGAGGACTTGGCGCGCCCTTCGATTTTCAGGGAGGTCACACCCGCCTCCACCAGCTTGTCGATATACTCGATCATGCACAGGTCCTTGGCGTTGAGGATGTAGGTGCCCTCGTCCTCTTCAAAAACCGGGAAGTACTGCCCGGGCCGTTTTTCCTCCATCAGGGTGTATTTCCAGCGGCAGGGCTGGGCGCACTGGCCGCGGTTTGCGTCCCGGTCGGCCATATAGTTGGACAAAACACACCGTCCCGAGAAGGACATGCACATCGCTCCATGGACAAAGACCTCGATCTCCAGCTCCGGCGGCGTCTTCTGCCGGATGACGCGGATTTCGTCGAGGGAAAGTTCTCTTGCCAATACGACCCGTTTTGCGCCCATTTTGTACAGCTCGGTGGCGGCCAGCCAGTTGACAACGCCGTTTTGGGTGGAGATATGGATTTCCACGTCCGGCGCGGCCTTTTTGACGAGGGACAAAACCCCCAGGTCGGTGACGATAAAGGCGTCGATGCCGGTGGCGGCGGCTTCCCGCAGGAAGTCCTCCATCCGGTCGATCTCATCGTTGCGCGGCAGGGTGTTGCAGGTCAGATACACCCGCACGTCCTTTTCGTGGGCCATTTTGACCGCTTTTTTCAGGCTCTCGATATCAAAATTCGCGGAGGCGGAGCGCATCCCGTACTCGGTGCTGCCCAGGTAGACCGCGTCTGCCCCAAAGGTCAGCGCCGTCTCCAGCCGCTCAAAATCTCCCACCGGAGCCAATACCTCCGGATAATGTGTTTTCAGCAAATGGATTTCTCCTTTATTC
>CAMAJC010000082.1 GCA_945835425.1 uncultured Clostridia bacterium | reverse complement strand
TTTTTCCCCGCCGAAGGCGGGGAAAAACCGCACAAACACGTCTCCGGAAAAGAGAAAAACTGATTTAATCAGAGTTTCCCAAGAAATGTTTCGAGTTTTCATACTGAAAACGGGCCTTATTCAAAGGCCGAGGCCGAGAACAAAATCAATCTGTCCGGCGTTAACATCGGCGCGGACACACTCTACGCGGATGGGGTCGCCGGTGCGGTAGGAAGTGTGGGAGGCGGTCTCGGTCAGGGTCATCATCTCATCAAAGGCGTAGTTCCCTTCCGGCAGCGTCTCAAGCCGCACCAGACCCTCGATGCCGCCGTCCAGCTCGACATAAAATCCGTAAGCGGTGACGGCGGAAATGACCCCGCCGAACACCTCGCCCAAATGCCCTTTCATATACTCGGCCTTGTAGCAGTCCTCGCAGTCCCGCTCGACCTGCTGGGCCTGCAGCTCGGTCTCGGAGGAATGGGCGGCGGATTCCTGGGCAAAGGCACGGTACTTCCGCTCCAGCTTTGCACCGGCAGCGGCAGGCAGATGATAATCATCCTGCTCGGTCAGCCGCAGCAGCTCAGACAAAATCCGGTGAATCGCCAGGTCGGGGTAACGGCGGATCGGCGAAGTAAAATGCGCATAATCCTCCAGCACCAGCCCGTAATGGCCCAGCGGCTTCGGGTCATATTTTGCCTTCATCATCGAGCGGAGCACCTGCCGGTGGAGCAGCGTTTTATAAGGCTTGTCCTCCGTGGAAAGGAGGACGTCGCGCAGGGCTGCGGGTGCGACTTCTCCGCGCAGCATCGAGGTATCCTCGCCCAGCGCCTTTAGAATCTCCCGCAGGGTGTCGAGCTTTTTGCTGTCCGGCTTTTCGTGGACGCGGTAGACAAAGGGAATGTCCAGCATCCGGCCCAGCCGCGCCGCCGATTCGTTTGCCAGCAGCATGAACTCCTCGATCATCCCCTCGGCAAATCCCCGTTCCCGCGGCTGCACGCCGACGCAGCGTCCGGTTTCATCGAGGATGAGCTTAGATTCCGCGCTGTCGATATCCGGCACGCCGCGTTCCTCCCGGAGCTTTGCCCGGAGTTTTGCAAGCTCTGCCATCTTCGGCAGGACAGAGAGGATGTCCGCATATTTTTCCCGCAGAGCCGCATCTTCGTCCCCGTCCAGCAGGCGGTTTATTTCGCTGTAAACGCCCTTGACCCGGGAGCGGATGATCGTCTTTTTGAAGTCAAAGTCGAGCAGTTGTCCATCCGTAGACAGGGTCATCAGAGCGGAAAAAGCAAGCCGGTCCTCGCCGGGATTTAAAGAGCAGATGCCGTTGGACAGTTCCTTCGGCAGCATCGGCACGACCTTATCCGCATAATAGATGCTGGTGCCGCGGCGAAACGCCTCCCTGTCCAGCGCCGAGCCTTCCCGGACATAATAGGAGACGTCGGCGATGTGGACGCCGAGCAGCCATTCATCGTCCGTTTTCGACAGGCTGATCGCATCATCGAGGTCCTTGGACTCGGCGCCGTCGATGGTGAAAATGCACCACTGACGCAGATCGAGCCGCTGTTCGCCCACATCCTCCTGCACGCCGCGGCGGTAAAGGTACTCGGCCTCCGCCCGGACGTCTGCCGGGAAATCGGGGGTGATACCGGCGGCATCGAGGATAGACGCGGCGCAGTTGGCGGCGATTTCGCTGTCTCCATAGTTTTGGAGGAGTCTCGCCGTCATATCCCGGTGGTGTTCTCCGCGCCGTTCGATCTGAACGCGGACCCGGTCGCCGTCCGAAACATCCTTTGCGCCTATGAGCGGCATCGGTTCATCGCTCAGCTGCGGGATTTCGGCATAGGCTCTCCGGCCGAGCGTCCGGGCAACGCCGGTAAAGACCGCGTCGCCGGGAACGGTGATCCGCAGGACTTCGCCGTCGTCCAGCTGGCCGTCCTCACCCTTATGAATCTGCAAAAGCACCGTATCGCCGGGAAGAGCGCCGTGCAGCTTGCTGCCGGGGATGAAAACGTCCGGTTCATCGGGCTCGTCCAAAAGCTCGGCAAAAGCAAAGGTCTTTTTCAGCCGCAAAATCTTTGCTTCACGCTGAGTCCCTCTGCCGGCGGTCTTTTTATTTTTATCCGGCAGGCGGTAAAACCGGCCTTCCTTCCGGACGATCTTCCCTTCCCGCATGGCCTTGTCCAGCATCCGCTCAAGGTTTTTCTCCGAGCGGATGTGCAGATCCCTGACCAGATGGGAGAAGCTGATGCCGCGTTTTCCGGTCAATTCTATGGCCTGCAGCAGCATTTCGTACAGCTGTGCTGCCTCGGCGCGGTCGACACCTCTCCGGCGGCCGAGTTTCTTCTCTGCCAGGCTCCCATCCGGGAGAATCCTGGCTTTTCTGTTTTTGTATTTCAATGGCTTCTTCCTTTCATGATTCACGCCTGCGCGCCCCAAATGCACACAGGGAAAATAAACAAAAGCGCTATCCACGGAAGCTTATCGCCACAGCCGCGTTTTATCGGCTGTGCAGATATCCCGCGCCCGTTTTCTATTATTCATTCCTCATTATTCATTATTCATTAAAACAACAAAAGCCCTGCGCAATCACACGCAGGGCTTTTAAAGGGCTTATCACTTCGTATAAACGCTGATGAGACAAACGACGATGGTCAGAACCAGAAACGCGATGCCGGCGATCTTGGTCAGACGGGCGAGAATCGCTTCCATCGTTCTGCCGCTGTTCTTGCCAAAATAAGAATCGGTGCTGCCGAAGCTGGAGCCGAGGCCGCCCTGTTTCGGGTTCTGCATGGTCGTTACCACAACGATCAGGATGCAGACAAGCAGCAGGAGTACGCCGAAAATAATCTCGAGTGCATTCATCAGATAAACATTCCTTTCAAATCCGTACGTGACAAGATGTATCACGAGAACAACTTACATTGATAGCTTTACCATTATAGCACAGTCTTTTCCCAATTGCAAGGGGTTTTTGACATTTTTCATCCGCGCACGGTAAATTTTGCCACGAGGGCGTTGTGGTCGGAAAGACCGTTGACCGGCATGGTCACTTCCTCCAGCTGGAGGGTGTCGGCCGTATAGAGGATGTTGTCGATCGCCTGCATATCCCAGTCGAGGCCGTGATAGGTCGCATAGTAGGTCTCGTCGCTGTTGATGGGCGTCAGGCCGGCCAGCACATCCAGCTCATCAAAATCATGGAGGTTAAAATCCCCGGCGACGATGATATATTTGTTTTTGTCCGAGGCGATGGCAATCGAGAGGTTAAAAAGCTGCTGGGCGCGCCAGTCGCTGCGGTTGTAGTTTAAATGCACCTCATAAACCGAAAGCGGCACGCCGTTTACCGTCACTTTGGTGTAAATGTAGCCGTTGTGCACCTCGACATAATCCTTGCCGGGCAGGTACTGCACCTCTTCCAAAGGGCTGTTTGCCATCATGCCGATGCCGACGGTGCCGGTATCGAAGTTTGCCTCGACGCCGTACAGGGTGTTTTCATAAAGACCCGCGCTGAGGTCCGCAAGGTTGTTGCCGCCGCCTATCCGACGGGTGCCGATATCGACCTCCTGCAGCAGGACAAGGTCGGCGCCGAAGGAAGCGATCTGCTCCTTCTGGGCGTCTGTCCGATCGTTGCCGTGGAGGATATTCCAGGTCATCACCGTCAAGGGCGTTCCCGGCGAGGGCTTTTTGGTGTAGCCGACGCCGAAAACCGAAAGGAGCAGCGCCATTCCCATCAGAAGCGCCTGCAATTTATGCAATTTTTTCATTATTATCTTCCTTATATATAGATATAGAGCTTTTGAAAAACAGATACACAGTTATTATGGCGCAAAACGCGTTTTTTGTCAAGATTTCGGGACAAAATAAAGGGAAAAACCGGCGGATCGTTAGGCTATGTAAACACATTTCACAATAAGTTTACTTTTCACAATAATTTTACGTTTTTATGTAAATGGACAGGCGGCTGTATTGCTGCAAAAACGACAATAATTGCCATTTTGGCGGATTTGAAAAGCATTGACAAATGGGCATAAAAGTATTAAAGTATAAATAACGCACGCAATCAATAAGCCGTGCAAATACCCGAAGCTGCGCGCCGGGAAGGAATCAGGAGAAACACAGAAAGGATTGAATCAGAAACAATGGATATGAAGCTGCTGCACAAACAGTTTTGCCGCGAAACCTTCGACAAGGACGGGGTTATCTGCGGTTTTGAACCGGTATATGAGGATAATTTCAATTTTGCTTATGACGTAATCGACCGCATCGCCGCTGAAGAGCCCGACCGCCGTGCAATGGTCTGGTGCAACGTCGCCGGAGAGGAGCGCACCTTCACCTTCGGCCAGATGAGCGAGATGTCCGCCCGCGCTGCCGCCCTTTTCCAGGCGCAGGGCATCAAAAAGGGCGACCGGGTCATGCTGGTTCTCAAGCGCCATTATCAGTTCTGGTTCGCAATCCTTGCGCTGCATAAGCTGGGCGCGATCGGCATTCCCGCGACCCATCTGCTGACCAAGAAAGACTATATCTACCGTTTCCGCTCCGCCGGTGTTTCCGCGATCATCGCGACCGGTGAGGACGAGACCTGCACCCATATCGAGCAAGCCATGGCCGAATACGACGGCATCCGCGCGCGGTTTATCGTCCGCGGCGAAAGAGAAGGCTGGCTGCCTTTTGACAAGCTGATCGAGGAAACCGCGCCTCTGTCCGAGCGCATCCCGACCAAAGCGACCGATACTCTGCTGCTTTATTTCACCTCCGGCACCACCGGCTATCCCAAGATGGTCTGCCATGACCACACCTATCCGATCGGGCACATCATTACCGCGAAGCACTGGCACAACGTCGACCCCGACGGCCTGCATCTGACGGTCTCCGAGACCGGCTGGGCAAAATCCATGTGGGGCAAGCTTTACGGCCAGTGGTTTATGGCCGCGGGCATTTTTGTCTATGACTTTGACCGGTTCGTCCCCCACGACCTGCTGGAAAAGCTGCAGCAGTACAAGGTCACGACCTTCTGCGCACCGCCTACCATCTATCGTTTCCTGATCAAGGAAGGGCTGGAAAACTACGACCTTTCTTCCATCCAGTATGTCACCACCGCCGGTGAAGCGCTCAACCCCGAGGTCTTCCGCCAGTTTGAGCAGAAGACCGGCCTGCGGATTCACGAGGCTTTCGGCCAGACCGAGACCACTGTCCTGCTGGGCAACTTCGTCGGCTCCAAGACCTACAAGGTCGGCTCTCTCGGCAAGGCCTGCCCGCTCTATGACGTGACCATCGTCGACGAGGAAGGCAACGAGGTTCCTCCCGGAACGACCGGCGAGATCGTCATCCGCGCGACTCCCGACCACCGCCCTGTCGGCATGTTCCAGAAGTACTTTGAGTCGGACGACAAGGACGCTGCCCGCACCGAGGACGTCTGGCACGACGGCCTCTACCACACCTGCGACACCGCATGGATGGACGAGGACGGCTATTACTGGTATGTCGGCCGTACGGACGACGTTATCAAATCCTCCGGCTACCGCATCGGGCCGTTTGAAATCGAAAGCGTCATCATGGAGCTGCCGCAGGTACTGGAATGCGGCGTCACCGGCGTTCCCGACCCCATCCGCGGCACTGTCGTCAAGGCGACGATCGTTCTTGCAAAAGGCTATGAGCCTTCCGATGCCCTCGCAAAAGAGATTCAGAATTACGTCAAGGAGCAGACCGCTCCCTACAAATACCCCCGTATCATCGAGTTCGTCGACGAGCTTCCCAAGACCATCAGCGGCAAAATCCGCCGCGTCGAACTCCGCAAAGCGGTCACGGACCGCCATTGTCCGCCGCGGCCATAAGTGCACGCGGGATGACTGGGCGAGACTGCTCGGTTTTGCCGGAATTTTCCGAAGGAAAACGCCTGCAAGGCGTATGCAGGCGCGGCAAAACTAGGCTCAATGCAGTCTTCGAGAGTTTTACCACGCTCGGATAAAAACGGACGTTTCCGGAATATATGCGCAAAATCCCCATGCAGGAAAACTGCATGGGGACTTTTTACTGGTCTTCTGCCTTTTTTACTTCCATATAATACTGGTCCTGTTCGCCGATGGAAACGGTCGTAATGCCGTTTTGGAGGTCAAAGCCGAAGTTCTGGCGGACAATCTGAATATCGTCGGCGTTTACCAGGGTGACCTGCTGGCTGGTCAGGTCGAGGTTGCTGCCGAGATGGGCGGCGCAGTCATAGCCGATAATGCCGGAATACTTGCCCGAACAGGCGTAGTCGTAGGAGCCGCCGCGCCAGAGGGTGATGTCGATATTGATGCTGCCGCCTGCCGGGATGGTCAGCGGGATCTCGGCATAAAAGACCCGTTCCTGCGCATACGCCTCGGAAATCAGGTCATCCAGCCGTCCGTCATCGTACCGCATGACCGAACTGTTGGACAGGACGCCGTAGTCGGTGAGCAGTTCCTTTGCGCCGCGCAGGGTCATCTGCATCTGCTGCTCCGTCATTTCGCCGTCCCAGTAATAGAGGGCGATCTCCTCTGTCACCTGCTGCATCAACTGTTCCAGCGTCATTTCGGTTCGGGTAATGACCGAGGAAACGCCGTCCAGCTCGTTCCCCTCTTCGCAGGCGCCGTTTTGATAGCCCTGCAGGGTATAATCCGCTATATCCTCTCCCAGGATTGTCAGCAGCTTGGACTCGCGCCGTCTGATTCTGGGGACAAAGAAGCTGAACCGCCGGAAGCCGTCCTCCCGCCATTCGCCTCCCTCAAATCCAAAGGAAAGGATGGTTGTTTCCGATGGATCAATATAAAAGGAAATAGACTGGGTTGCGGCGTCATATCCTTCGGGCGCTGTGTTTTCAGTGAAGGAATAGACGGTGACCGGCTGGTCAAGGATGGGCGCGTCGGACAGGGTGCGCTCCAGATAGGCGCCGTTTTCGAGAAGCTGAACATAATCCGCAAACGCACCTGGCGGATGAAGGTTTAAGGTCGTGTCGTCCAGGCCGTCCTTCGTCCAGACCCCTTCAAAATCGCCCGCGTAGCTGCCGGGAAGCAGCTCCGGGTCGATCTTTTCGCCGTCCACTGAAACGGAAAACTTTTCGTCGGACAGGTCGCGGATGCAGCCGGTAAAGGGATAAAGGGCGGTCAGGGAGATATCGGCGTCGGTTCCGTTATAAAGGGTGTAGCTATCCCCTACGGTGCAGCCGGTGCGGAAGACGGGCTTTGTTTCGCCCTTATATTCATAATATTCATACGGTTCACTGTAGGCGAGGAAATCAAAGGTGAGTTCCCGGCTGGCGGTCACATCCGCGTTTTCTTCCAGCAGGGTCAGCGGCATGACCGGGCCTTCATAGTGCATAAAGCTGCTGTTCTCCTCATGGCCGGTGCTGCCGGAACCGGCGGTGCTGCCGCCCATTTTCAGCGTCCCGTTCATAATCCCCCAGCCCGTCCCGGCCAGCAGGCAGATACAGGCCGCCGCAATCGCCGGACGGAGCCACTTCCGTTTTGCGGGCTTATAGGCGTCATACTGGGCAATCAGCGAATCGTCCAAAAGGCCGATTGCTTCGATCAGCTGCTTAGCTTTCATATGCTGTACCCCCTCTCTTCCAGATACCGCCGCAGTCCCTT
>CAMAJC010000081.1 GCA_945835425.1 uncultured Clostridia bacterium | reverse complement strand
CGCCCGAGATATTCATACGGATATTTAAAATGCTAGACCCGTTCCAGCCTTCCCGGCAGCACGACCTTGGAAACCGCGCCTGCTCCGCAGGCAAGGATGGTCTGGACTTCTTCCATGATATAGATGTTGTATTCTCCCCAGTGGCCGGGACGGGCATAGCCGACGTTTTCGAGGTTGCCGACGGTGTTCTTCTGGCGGTAGAGGTAATAGGGGTCATATCCTGCCGCCATCAGTTTCTCGGCGGTATAGTCCATCATCCGCTGCACCGGCCGGTAGTCCTCCATCTCGGAGAGCTGGCTGTAGAGCGCCGAGGAGCGCTTGACGGTCAGCGAGTGGACGGTAATATTCTCCGGCGCCAGCTCCGCCGCCGTGTCAAGGCTTTTGCAAAACCCTTCGTAGGTGTCTCCCGGCAGCCCGGCGATCAGGTCCATATTGATATCGTCATAACCCATCTCCCGTGCCATATGGTAGCAGTCGATGACGTCCTGCGCCGTATGTTTCCGCCCGACGCCCTGGAGTACCTCGTCCGAGAAGGTCTGCGGGTTGATGCTGATGCGGGTCGCGCCGGAATCCTTTATGACCTCCAGCTTTTCGGGCGTGATGGTGTCGGGACGTCCCGCTTCAATCGTATATTCAATTTCGCCCACATGGGGAAAATACTGCTTGACTGCGCCGGTCAGCTGCCGCAGCTGGCTGGCCGAAAGGACGGTCGGTGTGCCGCCGCCGAGGTAGATGCTGCGCAGCCGCAGTCCCTGCCGCTCGGCCAGTTCCGCCGTCACCCGCAGCTCTTTAATCAGCGCCATCAGATATTTCGGCAGCAGCTCCTGCGCCTTTTTGCCGGTGACGGCGTGGGAGACAAAGCTGCAGTAGCTGCACCGGCTGGGACAGTACGGAATCGAGAGGTAGAGGCTGTAGTCCCTGGGCGCAAGGTCTTTGAGGACGTTTTCCTGCACATGGGCGATTTTGAGAGCAAGGTCGAGCTTATGGTCGGTGACAAAGTTTTTCTCCTTCATCTCCGTCCGAACTTCCTCATCGTCCAGTCCCGCAGCCAGCCGTTTCTGCACCAGCTTGACCGGACGCACGCCGGTGAGTATCCCCCACTGGGGACGCAGGCCGGTCATCTCATGCAGCAGGGTGAAAAGCTGCCGCGCAAGCTCCGCTTCGCAGGCGTTGTCGTCCGGCATTTCTGTAAAGGAAAATTCCTTGCCGCTCTTTCCCTGCCATGCAGGCAGCTCGACCTGCACCGACAGGGAAACGGAATCTTCTCCCTGCTCCCGTTTAAACAGGATGTAGTCGCTTTCCGGCGGCGCCTCGTCATAAACAAAATGGAAATGGGCCAGCGGGAAAAACAGCTTTGCGACATTTTCCATCTCATATTTAAAATCATTGCCGATAAAAACCAGTGTCGTCATGCTTTATCCTTCCGTTATCCCATATAGGGATTTTCCTTCCGCTCCTGCTCCAGAGTGCTGGCAGGGCCGTGACCCGGCAGGACCTTATAGTCTCCCGGCAGGGCCGCCAGTTTCTGCACCGACGCGGAGAGCGACAGAAAGCTGCCGCCGTAGAGGTCGGTGCGGCCGACGCTGCCCGCGAAAAGGGTGTCGCCGGTGAAAAGGACGTCCCCGACCTGATAGCAGACGCCGCCGCAGGTATGGCCGGGCGTAGAAATAACCTTAATGGTCAACTCATCAAGCGTCAGGGTGTCGCCATCCTGCAGAAAATGGTCAGCAACCGTTGCAAACCCGTCGCCACCGAGAATCGCGGTCGAAAAGTTCTTTTCCGGGTCGCGGGTCATTTCATCATCCGCCTGATGGATATAGGTCGGGAGCGGCTGTCCGATCATCCGTTTCAGCCCGTCTGCCGCACCGATATGGTCATAGTGGCCGTGGGTGAAAAGTATCATCTTCGGGGTCAGGGAGAGCGCCTGCATCCTGCGCAGGATCAGCCCGGCATTGTCTCCCGGGTCAATGACGGCGCAATTTCCCGCTTCGCTACACAGCAGATAGCAGTTGGTGCCGATCATGCCGACCGGAATGGTAAGTATCTTCATAATTCTGCACCCCTTTGGTTCATTTAATGAATAATGAATAGTGAATAATGAATAATTATGGTGCGGCGCGGATCGCGCCGCGACCCAATGACGGTCATGCACGATATGGCCTTTATGGGTTAGGGACAGTGGTGCATCGCACGAAAAACTATTTCAATCGCGCCGTCACACACTTCCCGATACCCGCTTTGTTTCGACGGCGCGTACCATAATTATTCATTCTTCATTCTTAATTATTCATTATTCATTATTTCTTCTCGGTCTCGCCCGGTCCTGCGAGTCCATCAGAATCGTGATCGGGCCTGCCGCGCACATATCGATCTCCATGTGGGCGCCGAACCGCCCGGTTGCGACGGTGATGCCCTTTTCCCGCAGCGCCGCTACATAGGCTTCATAAAGGTCTTCAGAAAGCGGGTGTTTGGCGGCTTTTACGAAAGACGGACGGTTGCCCTTACGGCAGTCTCCGCCGAGGGTGAAGTTGCTGACGACGAGGATGCTGCCGCCGATATCTTTTACCGACAGGTTCAGCTTGTCCTCCGCGTCGGTGAAGATGCGCAGCTTTTCGGTCTTGTCCGCCAGCCACTGCACATCCTCCATCCCGTCGCCTTCCATGACGCCGCACAGCACCATCAGCCCTCCCCCGATCTCGCCGAGAAGTTCGTCACCGGAAGTGACTTTTGCGCGGGAAACCCGCTGGATTACTAGTTTCATATCTTATCTCCTGTTGTTGACGTATTGATTTATCTGAACATGGGAGCAGAAAGCTTTAGGATTTCTGCTCTGTCCGATGGAGAAACAAATTATTCAATCGCGGCGCGACCTGCGCCGCACCGCAATTTTTCATTATTCATTATTCACTATTCATTCTTCATTAAACATCTTAGGAAGCTCTGATTTATTCAGGTTTTCTCCTTTTCAGAGGCGTGTTCGTGCGGTTTTTCCCCGCCTTCGGCGGGGAAAAACCATTTAATCAGAGGTTACCTTATTTTCCGCTTCTCTCAACGGAAATAACGCCGCGGATTTTGGAAAGCCGCTGGATGATGGTCTGCAGGTGCTCAAGGCCCTGGGTGGAGATGGTGAGGGTGATCTCGGCGTTGCCGTTTTTCAGGCCTCTGGCGTAAATCTCATGCATCGGCACCCGGAGGTTGGCGATAACCAGCGTCACATCCATGGTCAGTCCGTCGCGGTCGGTCGCGAGAATCTGCAGGGTCGAACGGAAATCGACCGGCGCGTCTTCCGACCAGTGCACCTTGATCCAGCGCTCCTTCTGGGCGATGTCGTTTAGGGACGCCTGGGCGTTGACGCAGTCCCGCTTGTGGACCGAAACGCCGTACCCGCGGGTGATAAAGCCGACGATATCATCCCCGGGCAGGGGGTTGCAGCACTTCGCAAACTTGACCAGGCAGTTGTTGATTCCCTCGACCACGACGGCGCTGGAGGACTTTTTCTGGTTCTGGGGCGAAAGCTTTTTCAGCTTCTCGATCTCCCGTTCGGCGAAGTCGCTGGTCATCTTGGCGTACTCGTCCTTGATGCGGGGCATGATATGGGAGAGGACAAGGCCGCCGTAGCCGATGGACGCATAAAAATCGTCCAGATTGTCCTTATGCTGGCGGCGCACCAGCTCGTTCATGAAGGTGTTGTATTCTTCCTCCGTATCGAAACGAATCTGGTTGCGCTTAAATTCCTGCTCGACCTCGGCCTTGCCCGCGGCGATATTCTCTTCCCGCTTTTCCCGTTTGAACCAGCCGCGGATTTTGTTGCGGGCTTCGCTGGTCTTGGCGATCTCCAGCCAGCCGCGCTTGGGGCCAGTGCCGTTTTTCGCCGTCAGAATCTCGACGATCTCGCCGGTCTTCAGCTCATAGTCCAGCGGCACAATCCGTCCGTCGACCTTTGCGCCGGTCATTTTGTTGCCGACCGCCGTATGAATCGCATAAGCAAAATCGATGATCGTCGAGCCGGCCGGCAGGTTTTTGACATCGCCCTTGGGAGTAAAGACGAAAACATCGTCGGCGGAGAGGTCGGTGCGGATATTGCGCATCAGGTCCTCGCCCTCGGCCTCCTGCTGGGACTCGATGATCTTGCGCACCCATTCCAGCTGGTGGTCGTTCTTGTCCGCCTTGCCGGTGATGCCGGCCTTGTATTTCCAGTGGGCCGCGATGCCGTATTCGGCGGTGTAGTGCATATCCCAGGTGCGGATCTGCACCTCAAAGGGGACGCCGCCCTTGTCCAGGACGGTCGTATGGAGCGACTGGTACTGGTTGGGCTTCGGGGTCGAGATATAGTCCTTGAAGCGGTTGGGAATCGGGGTGAACAGGTCGTGGATGATGCCGAGGACGTTGTAACATTCGTTGATGGTGTCGACGATCACCCGGACGGCATAAATATCATAAATCTCTTCAAACTGCTTGCCCTTGACGTAGACCTTGCGGTAGATGCCATAGATCGACTTGACGCGGCCTTCGATATGGGGGTTGATGCCGTATTCGGCAAAACGGGTGCGGATTTTCTCCTGCACGCTGGCGATAAAGGCTTCCCGCTCGTTTTTGGTCGTTGCGAGCCGCTCCTCGATCTCCTTGTAGCCGATGGGGTCGAGGTAGCGCAGAGCCAGGTCCTCCAGCTCGTCCTTGATGCTGCGGATACCTAAGCGGTGGGCGATGGGCGCGTAGATTTCCATCGTCTCATGGGATTTGGAGCGCTGCTTGTCGGGAGACTGGTACTGCATCGTGCGCATATTGTGCAGCCGGTCGGCCAGCTTGATGAGGATGACGCGGATATCCTCGTTCATCGCCAGCAGCATCTTGCGGATATTCTCCGCCTGCTGCTCCTCCTTGGTGGAGAGGGTCATGTTGGTCAGTTTGGTGACACCGCCCACCATAATGGCGACGTCGTTTCCGAACTGCTTGCTGAGCACCTCCAGCGGAATGCTGGTGTCCTCGACGACGTCATGGAGCAGCGCCGCGCAGATACAGTCGGTGTCCATCCCCATCCCGACCAGAATGATCGCCACCGAGATCGGATGGGAGATATACGGGTCGCCGGACTTGCGCAGCTGGCCGCCGTGGGCCTCGTCCGCAAGCTTGTAGGCCCGCTCGATCTTCTCCATATCATAGGATTTGTCGCTCTGAGAAAGGGCGCGTTTGAGATCCTCATAATTTTCGATCTTTGTCTGAATCATAACTTCTCCCCCTATGCGTATTTTTCTGCGGGTATACAGCCTGCTGCTGATCAAACAGCGGACCGTCCCCTATCTATAACGGACACAATGTCCTTAGCGTTATTCCATTCTTCTTCGCAGCTGCCGCAAAATCTCCGAATCCTCCATATTGACCTTGCCGCTGGGCAGAATCTGAATGGACGAAAGGTCGCCCGGCAACTCAATCAGCCCCATTTCCCGGAAAATATCGAGGCTGATCCGGTATTTGCAGTAGTTCATTTTATCAGCCACATCCTGCATATATAAAGTATCGGCATGAACGCCCTTTTTCTGCATCAGCATCCGGTAGAGCCCGCGCAGTTCCTGCACGGTCGGGACGGCGATGGCGGCGATTTTCTTTTCGACCGGCTCGCCGCGCCGGAGCTTTTCGTAATAATGCTGGGCATTGAGGGTCTTCTTTTCTTCAAAACCAGAGGGACGCATATCCTTCATCCGGATCGAGATGCTGCGGGTGTCCCGGAAGACGTTCAGCTCCAGATTGACCAGCAGGTCGATCATGCTGTCCACCGGGTAGAGAAACTGCTCCGGCGTCATCTTAAAGCAGAGGACAAAAACGCTCCTGCCGTCGAAATTGACCCGGAGTTTTAGGTGCTTACCGCCGGAAAGGGGTGTAATCCCCTCGACGATGCAGTTTCGCATCAAAAACAGCGGCTGCGGGTTGCCTTCCCCATAGGGCTCCAGGCAGGAAAGCGCCTCGACGGCCTCCAGGCTCAGATCACCGCTGCGCAGGCTCTTATCGATGATCATCGTCTGCACCGGCATCCGGTCGGAAATCCGGGCGGCGTATTCATTGATTGCAGCCCGGAACGCGGGCAGGTTTTCTTCCTTTAATGTCAGGCCGGCTGCCAGGGTATGGCCGCCGAACTTTTCGCAGAGGTTTGAACAGGCGGAGATCGCCTTGAACAGCGAAAAATTCCCGAGGCTCCGCGCGGAACCGATGGCGTACCCGTCCTCAATGGACATAACAAAACAGGGCTTTCCGTACAGCCCCACCAGCCGGGACGCGACAATGCCGACGACCCCGTGGTTTAAGCCCGGCGCCGACAGCACCAGCACCCGGTCCAGCAGCAGCGACGGGTCTTTATCGAGATTTTCCCGGATGACCGCGAGGATTTCTTCCTCCTGTTCCCGGCGCTTCTGGTTGAGGCCGTCCAGCTCCTCCGCCAGCTCCGCTGCCCGATCTTCGTCTTCGCAGAGCAGCATTTCCGCCGCCAGATAGGCATTCCCCATCCGTCCGGCAGCGTTTATCCGGGGACAGATTCCAAAGGCGATCCGGCTGGCGGTCATTTCACCGCCCATAAGCCCGGCCAGCTCCATCAGGGCGTGCAGCCCCGGATTGTCGGTCATCGGCAGCATCTCCATGCCGCGCTGGACCAGCAGCCGGTTTTCTCCGGTCAGGGAGACAACGTCGCCGACCGTTCCGATGGCCGCGAGGGACGAAAAATCCTCCAGCACGCCGTCGTATTCCCCGCCGTCCAGCGCCGCCGCCAGTTTCAGGGCGACACCTGCGCCGCAGAGCTGCTTAAAGCCCTGATATTCCGCACGGTGCGGGTTGACGATTGCGGCCGCGTCCGGCAGAACCGGCCCAGGCTGATGATGGTCGGTGACCACCACGTCGATGCCGAGCGTTTTTGCGTAGGCAATTTCCGCAAGGGCTGAGGTGCCGTTGTCCACCGTCACGATCAGCTTGACGCCCTTTTCGTGGAGGACGTCCACCGCGCCCTGGTTCATGCCGAAGCCTTCGTCCAACCGGTCGGGGATGTAATAGAGCACCCGCGCACCCATGGAAAAGAGATAGTTATATAGGATAACGGTCGAGGTCACGCCGTCGCAGTCGTAGTCTCCGTAAACGGCGATCTGTTCCCCTTCCTGCATCGCCTTTTCGATGCGGGCAACCGCTTTTTTCATGTCCGGAAGGAGGAACGGGTCATCCAGCTGCTGTTCCCCCAGAAGCTGCGTCGCTTCGGGCGCCGAAAGCCCACGGCTCGCCAGAACATCGGCGATGATCGAAGGAAGGCCGTACTCGCGCTGGAGCATCCGGCTTTCCTGTGGGTTATGATGGGGGTAAATCCATTGCGAAAAAGGCATGGCCGCTTTTCATTCCTTCCTGCTGCCCGGGCAAAATACCGCCCGGCCCATGTTGATATACAAAAAGATTATACCACTCTCAGGGCCTTTTTTCAAGAGGTGGGCACGGCGGTCGGGTAAAAAGCAAAAGACGGCCCGAAGACCGTCTTCCAAGCTGTCGAAAAAATCACGTCTTATGTTTTCATGAAACGTGAGTGCTTATCGGAAGATTCTCAGGGGGCGGCCTCACTTGCAGGCC
>CAMAJC010000080.1 GCA_945835425.1 uncultured Clostridia bacterium | reverse complement strand
TTGAAAGCATTGCTTTCAAAGTTCCTTCCTTTCTTAGAATATGCCGTATGCGGCGGAGAAGAAGAAGTCGGTCAGCGGCTTGGAGTAAAGGCCCAGAACCAGCATCATGACACTGAACAGCACCATCGGCACCAGTTCCCGCCAGCCGGGATCATGGCCCGTCTCGCAGAGAGTCTCCCCCTCCGCCGGGAAAAAGGCCTTGATGATGACCGAGAAGGTGTAAATGACGGTCAGCATCGCCGAGATGAAGATGACGACCGCACCGGCTTTCCCCAGGAGAGAATCCGAGGTCAGCGCCGCCGTGCAGAGCTTCCATTTGCTGATAAAGCCGTTAAAGGGCGGGATGCCGATCAGCGCCAGGGACGAAACCGTAAAGCAGGCGAAGGTGATGGGCATCTTCCGGCCGATTCCGGCCATCTCACTGACATAATTCTTTTTGGCGATGGTCATGACCGCACCGGCGCAGGAGAAGGCGGTGATCTTGATGATACCGTGGAAGGCCATATGGCACATGCTGCCGACCAGACCTGCCGAGCTCATCAGCGTCGCGCCGAACATGATGTAGGAGAGGTTGGAGACGGTCGAGAAGGCCAGCCGCCGTTTAAAGTGCGGCTCTTTGACCGCCATCATGGACCCAAAGAGGATAGTGATCAGGGTCAGGGCCATAACGACGGTCTGTGCCCAGCTGCCCTGCAGCATACCGATGCCGAAGCTGTAATAGGTGACGCGGATGATCGCGTAAGCGCCCGCGTTGACGACGGCGACCGCGTGCAGCAGCGCCGTGACAGGGGTCGGCGCGATCGACGCGCTGGGCAGCCAGCTGTAAAACGGGAACAGGGCCGATTTGACGCCGAAGCCGATAAAGGTGACAACGTAGATCGCCCGCACCAGATCCGGGTGGCTGGTGATGGAAGCGCTGGTTAGGACGCCGCCGTAAAGGAAGTCGGTCGTGCCGCCCAGGACGGAGATGCACACCAGCCCGAAAAAGGCCAGGGTCGCGCCGCCGATGTTGTAGCAGAGGTATTTCATCGCCACATGAATCGACTTTTTGTCCATCTCGTGGCAGACCAGCGGCGTTGTGACAAGGGTCAGCATCTCATAGAAGAGATACATCGTGACCAGGCTTCCCGAGAAGCAGATGCCCAGGGTCACGCCGAAGGTCGCGGTATAAAAGGCAAAAAAGCGGTTTTTCCCGTGCTCCGGCTCCATGTACTCGAAAGCGTACAGGCTCGCGAAGGGCCACAGGCAGGAGATCAGCCCCGCAAATACGCAGGACAGCCCGTCCGCGCGGAACATGATCTTCATATTCCCCGGGAAGCTGAAGGCGACCGCGCCGATGTAGCTGCGGTGGAACATGCAGTAGAGGGCGATGATGCTGGTCAGAACCGTGATGACTTCGACATAAATCTCCCGGTAAGCCCGCTTTTTGAAGCGGAAGGCCAGCAGCCCCATCCCGCCGACAATGGGCAGAAGGATGGGAACCAGCAAAAACCATGAGGATATCATATTCGTTTCCATCCTTTCCTTATAATAGAATGCCTGCGGCGATGCTCTGAATCACACGGAGCAGCGAATCCGGGAAGATACCGTACAGCACCGAGGCAGCCGCCAGAACGATGATCGGCACCCACATGACCGAAGAAGGCTCCATATCGACGACATCCTTATAGCCGTCTTTGCCGACAAAGAAGCCGCTGATAACCGGCTGCAGCAGATAAATCGCCGTAAGCAGCGCGGAAATGATCAGGCAGACCGGACCGATATAGTCAAGCGCGCCAAGGCCTGCGTCCAGAGAACCCTGCCCCAGGTGCCACTTGCTGATAAAACCGCTGGTGGGCGGAATACCGATAAGGCCGAGGGAAACCAGTGTCCAGCCCCACATGGTAATGGGCATCTTCTTGCCGATGCCGTGCAGCTGCGAGACTTTCGTGCAGCCGGTTTTAAAGATGATGCTGCCAGCCACAAGGAAGAGGGCGCTCTTAATCAGGGCGTGGAAAACAACGTGGGACAAAGCCCCCACAAAACCCTCGGTGTTTAAACAGGACAGGCCGAGGAGAATATAGGAAAGCTGGCTGACGGTCGAGTAGGCCAGCCGTTTTTTGAGGACGTCTTCTCTGAAAGCCATCGTCGAACCCATGACGACGGTGATCAGGGCGAGAATCATCCAGGCGATCTGCACCCAGGAGCCGCGCAGGGTGTCCGCGCCGACGATATAAAAGACCGTGCGGATGATGCCGAGGACGCCTGCCTTGGCGATCAGGCCGGAAAGGACGGCGGACGCGGGCGCAGGTGCGACCGGATGGGCTGTCGGCAGCCAGCTGTGCAGCGGGAACAGGCCCGCCTTTACGCCGAAGCCGAGGATCATGACGAAGGTGACCGCGAGGACAAAGGCGGCTCCCCCTTCCCCGTCTTTCAGCGTACCGCCGGCCATAAACTCCAGGGTACTGGCGTAGGGCGCCAGAGCAAAGATGCCGAAGAGCCCGCACAAAGCGCCGAAGCAGGAGAAATACAGGTATTTTTTCCCGGCGGCGACTGCTTCCGGCGTGCGCTCATGGAGCACCAGCGGCAGAGAGAGCAGGGTCATCGTTTCATAGAAGAAATAGAAGGTGATAAGGCTCCCCGCAAAGCACAGCCCCATCAAAGCGCCCAGGGTGAGCAGGTAAAAGCCCATAAACTGGTGTTCCCGCTCCTCATGCTTCAGGTATTCAAAGGAGTAGATGCCGACTGCGAGGAAAACAAGGGAAATCAGCACCGCAAAAAGCCTGCCGACGCCGTCCATTTTGAGAACCAGCGTCATTTTATCGGTCAGGGTAAAGACCGGCAGCGCCAGGCTGTCATACCGGGCTGTCAGCAGGACAAAAAGCGCCGTCAGCCCAAGGCCGATACCGGAGGTGACCCGCATGGAAATCTTCCCCTGCAGCGGACGGACACACAGCAGCAGCAGTCCGCCGATCATCGGCAGCAGTATCGGAAAAAGCAAAAGGATATGCATTCTGTTCTTTCCTCCTTAGCCGAACATTTCGATGCCGCGGGTGATGAGGTTCACGATCGGAACCGCACCCACGCCGAGGACAACGTTTAATGCGATCATAATGACCGAGACGGTCAGGTTGCTGCGGCTCGCATGCACCTCGCCGACCTCCCAGTGATGTTCATCGGGGGTGTAGATGGTGATGACGGTGCGCAGGAAGTAGACGACGTTCAAAACCGTACTGACAGCCAGGGCAATCAGGGTGATGGTCGTATAGACCATGTTATCGTCCAGCGCCGCCTCCGCAAAGAGGAGCTTTGAAGTAAAGCCTGCCAGCAGCGGCACGCCGACCATCGACATGGCGCCGACGGCAAAGGTCAGGCCTGCCGGAAGATTGCGCAGACCGGCTCCGCGCAGCTGCGGGAAGGTACGGCCGCGGTCGGATGCGTCCGACAGATCGGATGTCGCGAGGAACAACAGCGCCTTGGTGACGCCGTGGCTGATAATGTGGAAGGACGCGGCGATGACGCCCAGCTCGGTGCCCATGCCGAGGCCCATGTAGATATAGCCGATCTGGGCAACGGAGGAATAAGCGATCATTCGGCGGATATCAGTCTCCCAGATCGCGTTGACCGAGCCGATAATCATGGCGACGACGCCCAGAACATAGAAGATGTCGATCATGTGGAAACGGTCGATGTAGTTGTAGCCGATGACCCGCCAGCAGATTTTGATCAGCAGGAAAATATACCCCTTGGAGACCAGACTGGACAGAATCGCGGCGGAAGGCGCAATGGAGGAGCCGTATGCGTCCGGCACCCAGGAAGAAAACGGGAACAGGGCGCTCTTGATGCACAGACCGACGCCGATAAGGCCGATGGCGACGAGGAGCGGCGTCTCATAGGAGGAGCCGGTCTCGAAAATCTGGACAATCGCCTGGTGGCAGGGCTCCATCAGCAGATGGCCGGTGACGTCATAGAGGATGCACAGGCCGAAGAGCAGAAGACCGGAGCCTATGAGGCTCATGATCATATACCGCAGTCCCGCGACAATCGTGCGGCCCTTCTGGGCAATGACGATCAGGCCGGCAGCGGCGATGGTGTTGATCTCGACGAAAACGTAGGCGGTGAAGATGTCGTTGGTGTAAATCAGCGCCAGCAGCGAGCTGAGCAGGAGGTTGCTCATCAGGAAGTAGAGGTTTTGCTTTGAATCCTCCACCTCGGTACGGATGTGCTTCATGCCGCCGATCAGGATCAGCTGCTCCAGCACGCCGACGAATACCGCCATCAGCGTCTCGAGAATGCCGAAGCGGAATTCGTTGCCCCAGGGAGAGGGAATCTGACCCATGGTGTAGGTGTAGCTCTGCCCTGTCCGGATACAGAAGACGAGGGCGCAGATGTTCATCAGGTTGATGATGGTCAGGGCAATCATCGTAAGCTTTCGGGAGCCGTCTTTCTTAAAGGCCGAAGAGAGAATGCCTGTCAGCATCGCAAAAACGACCGAGAGCGCCGGGAAATTGTAAATGATGCTCAAGACTTCTTCTCTCCTTCCGTAGATGTATTTGCAGGCTGTGCCAGAACGGGCGCCTTTTCAGCATGGGGATGCTCGGCGGCTTCTTTAGCCGCTTCTTCCTGGGCGCGCTGTTCCGGGGTCATATGGCGGACGCGCCATGCCTCGTCCTTTTCCAGCTGTTCCCGGCGGATCCGCATCATGATCTGGTCGAGGTCCAGGGTCTGGTAACGGGCGTACAGGCGGATGGTCAGGGAGAGCATAATCGCACTGACCGAGACCGAAACGACGATACCGGTTAGGACCAGGCCTTCGGGAATCGGGTTGATGTAGTGCTCGGCGTCGGTGATGCCGTTAAGATAAATCGGGGCTTCGCGGCCGTTGATATAGCCCTTGGAGGCGAGGAAAAGGAAGGTCGCGCAGTCCATGATATCAAATCCGAGAATCTTTTTCAGCAGATTTTTGTGGAGCAGAAGGGTCGTAAAGCCGATGGCAAACAAAATGACCGAAACGACTTCTTCCACGTTGGAAATCGGGAATGTCATCAGATACGCCCCCTTCTGAACATGACATAGAAGGTGTACATCGTGCAGGCAACGACGATGCCGACGACGAGGTTGATGATCAGGATCAGGCCGGAGCTGAGGATATCACCCGGGGTGCCCAGCGGAACGGCGCTCTTTATGCCGTTGGCGCCGGTCAGGAACCAGTAGCTGACGCAGCCGCCGTAGGTAAACAGGGCGATCACGCGGATGGCGGTGATGCTCTTTTCATTCAGCAGCTTCTGCACGCGGCGCTGGCCGAAGGACGCTTCAAAGAGGATGAAGCCGGCGCCGATGACACTGCCGCCGGAAAAGCCGCCGCCGGGAGAAATGTGGCCGTTTAAGATGATGTACAGGCCGAAATAGACCAGGCTGGGGACCAGAATCAGGGAGATTTTCTGCAAAATCAAATCGTTTTTGGTGCCTGCGAGGTCGGTATCGGCCGAGACAAAGTGCATTTTGTCCTTGGTGTCAATCCGCAGCAGCACCAGTACCAGAGACGCTGCCAAAAACAGAACCGTCGACTCGCCGAAGGTATCAAAGGCACGGTAAAAGAGTACCAGGCCGGTGACGATGTTGACAACGCCTGCCTCGTTCATGCCCTGTTCGATGTACCGCTCGGTGACCTCGTTGACGCCGGGGTTGGTGGCACCTCCGAACCGTGGCAGGTAGGTGATCATATACAGCAATATTGCCGCAAAGGTCAGGCAGAAAAGCACTGCGAAGATTTTGTAAAAGGTCCGCATTTTGCTGTTGTGGGTAAAGAAATGGGCGACCTGGAGCGGAACCGACTCATGGGGCTCTTCCGGGTCTTCCTTTTTGCGGACGTCGATGGCGCGGATTTTTTTCAGGGTCAGAAAGTACAGGACACTGGTGATACCGGCGCCGACCGCCGCTTCGGTGATCGCGAGGTCATGGGATTTTAAGAGAATCCAGACAACCGCCATGATCAGCGAGAAAGACATATATTTGATGACCGCCGTCTGCAGGTTTTTGCCGACGCAGGCGGTGACTGCGCAGACAATGAGCAGAAGCAGCAGGAAATAACGTAAGAATAACAAGATTGCACCTTCCTTTCCGGCTTATTCGCCCTTCATTTCATCGTCAGGAGCCTGTTCGCGGCGCTCTTCCTCTTCAAACAGCGCCTGAACGTCCTCTCTGATGGAGAAATCCTCCAGCGGAACGCCGCCCCAGGAGGTCTCCGGCACATCCGGCAGATCAGGCTCGCCGGGCCGGTCGGTGGCGTACTTTTTGGGGTTGTCGGTGTTGGAGAATACCTCCAGCTGAGCCAGCAGGTGGCTGGCAGCCGGGCTGGCCATCCAGAAAAAGCCGATCACCAGCAGAATTTTTAAAGACGCAAGAGAAAAACCGTACAGGATGATCAGGCCGATCATGAAAAACAAAATGCCGAGGGTGTCGCCCATGGCGGCGGCATGCATCCGGTTGAGGACATATTTCAGGGAAAAGGTGCCCAGAACTTCCAGGATGAAGATGACCATGCCGACGATCATAAAGGCCGCTGCAAAGATAAACCGGATCATGACTTTTTCTCCTCCCCTTCCTTTTTATTCTCCGCTTCCCGTCTGGCCTTTTCGTCGGCCTTGTCCGCCAGATACCGCTCGGTATAAACCTTTGAAAGGATAATAACGGCGATAAAGCTGATGGCCGCGTAGATCAGGCAGATATCCAAAAGGTAGCTCTCATCATTTAAATAGGAAATAACCGCGATCATCGTCATGATCAGCGTGCCGATCATGTTGATCGCCATGATGCGGTCGGCGATCTTCGGGCCCATGATCGTGCGGATCATGACCAGCAGAATCAGAATCGCTAAAATTACGCAGCAGCCGACAAAAAACGGCTGCGCAATGCTCGGTAAACTGCTCACAGGCTCGCCTCCATTTCCATCAGCAGATGCACAAAGACACTGTCCTCGATCCCGTCGCGGAAGGAGGTGTCCAGGCAGTGGACAACGTACTCGTCGCCGTCCATCTGGACGGTGATCGTGCCGGGGGTCAGGGTGATCGAGTTGGCCAGAATCATCCGGGCAGCGTCGGTGCGCAGCGGCACCTTAAAATGACAAATCATCGGGGAAGGCTCTTTGCCCGGCCGCAGAATGATCCGGACGACCTGGAAATTCGCTTTCAGAATCTCCACCAGCAGAACGCCAATATAATGAAGGACTTTTGGGGTCAGCTTTATGTAGCGCAGCTCGTTTCTGGGGTTTAAGCCCATCAGCTTGACGCAGAAAAGGTAAACAAGAGCCGACAGCAGCAGCCCCAATACGACAATCTCTGCCGTCACGCGCCCGTTAAAGATGATCCACAAGAGAAAAAACAGGAGATACATGGTTTCCATTCCTTTCTCAGCCGGTAAAAAATGCAGGAAAACCGGTCAAATTTTGGTAAAAGCTGACTTTCACCTATTACCCCTATTATAGCAAATGGTCAATTTTGGGGCAATGGGCATTGGGGGCAAAGGAAACAGGAAAATATGAATGTTTTTGTAGAGAATTACAGACAATCCGTGTCTAAAGTACAAACTTATACAAAATATCTTTGAAAGAGCAGCACCGAAACCCAGGGTCG
>CAMAJC010000079.1 GCA_945835425.1 uncultured Clostridia bacterium | reverse complement strand
AACCGGCGCTTTCAAAAAGCCGCTGTGAACCGATGTTATAGTGGTAGATTTCCCGCACGAAAAGCTGCGGATAATGGAGAGCCTTTCCCCTCTCGATCAAGGCGGAAATAACCTGCCTGCCGATGCCTTTGCCGCGGAAGGATGGGTCGCCGATTACGATGGGCATATCCTGCTGCCAAAAGGTGACGTCGCCGATCGGAAGAAAGCCGGGCGGCGTATGCACCTCGATAAAATACAGTTCGCCCTGTGCGTCCAGATAGCGGTACATTCGCACCAGCTTTTCCATATCATAAGGCTCGTCCCTGCCGTCGACCAGCAGCAGCGTCTCCCTGTTCTGGTACCAGGACAGCGCAAAGGCAAAATGCCCGTCGAACTTCCGCAGACGGACGGTTTCCGAGACCGCAAGGATATCCGGCTGGATTATACCCGGTATCGGCATTACCCTTCTCCTCTCGTACTGAACAGGCGAAACGGCCGTTCCAGATGTTCAAATTCCCGCTTTTCAACTGAGTGTCCGTTCCAGGTGAGGTAATAAGCCTTGCCGGTATCATTGGCGTGGACGACCGAGTACTGCCCGTCGATCTCGACCAGAGCGGTGCTGTTGTCAAGGGCGATCGCGTCGGTGATCTGCCCGGTGAAATAAGCGTCAAATCCCTTCCGCTCCGGTTCGTTATAGTGCGGTGTGTGCAGAAACGGCAGCAGGCCCAGTCCCCGCACCCATTTATAGGCAGGGTCCGTGATGCCGGTGAAAAACTCGCTGTCGCTGTAACCGGCGATAAACCAGCAGTCGGAACCGGCGCTCAGGCCGGAAAGGATAATGCCCCGCTGATAGGCCTCGCGGAGATAGGTATCGACCGAAAACTCGGCCCATTTTTTCATCATTGTTTCGGTGTCGCCGCCGCCGACATAAATAATATCGGCAGAAAAAATCTTTCCGCGGATTTCGGCGTCGGTATAGCTTTCCCTGATAAGGCAAAGGGCGTCGACGGTGCAGCCCAGCTCCCCATAAACCCGTTTGACAACATCGATATAGCTTTCGGTATCGCCGCTGGCCGTGGGGATAAAAAGAAGCCTTGGGGATGGTTTTCCGGACAGACGGACAATATATTCATCGATCGCCCGGGTCTCGCCCCAATAAATCTCGCCGCCGCCGATGGCTACGATTTTTCCCATGGTATGCCTCCTTATGGAAAATCAGCCCCGGTGTAAATCCTCTCACCGGGGCTGAACAGTTACTTGATAATCGGGAAATACTGCAGAATCAGATAGATGGTCGGCGCGACAAACAAAAAGCTGTCGAACCGGTCCATGATGCCGCCGTGGCCGGGCATGATCTTGCCGAAGTCCTTGATGCCGGTCTGGCGTTTGATGACCGAGGCCATCAGATCGCCGACGATGCTGACCAGCGAGCAGAAGACCGCAATGACCGCCAGAGTCCCCCAGGAAAAGCTGAGCATTTCGCTGAGAAACCGGGCAGCGTACTGCTGATACAGCCAGCAGGTCAGAATAAAGAAGCCGCAGCAGCTGATAACTCCGCCGATGGCCCCTTCGATGGTCTTATGGGGGCTGATCTGCGGCGCCATCTTATGCTTGCCGAAAGCGCGTCCGGCAAAATAAGCGCCGGAATCCGATATCCATGCCGCGACGCAGCAGAGCAGGATGTACAAAAAGCCGTGCCGCTGGTACAGATCCCGCATCAGGACGATGCTGGAAAAGGCCGTCGGCACCACCAGCGAAATAAAGAAGGAAATGGCGATCTCCTCAAAGCGGATATGGTTATGGAACATCAGGAGAGAGCCGAACATCAGGACAAAATAAGCAAGGGTTACATAGACCTGCATCCCGTGGATTTTGAGGGTGCTGAAGAACGGGACGACCAGGGCATAGCACAAAGAAAATACCAATACCGACCGGGATTTGACATAACCGGTGGCGTGCAGCAGCTCGAATACAGCGAGAGCGCTGATAATGGAGATCGCTACATTGAGGACAAAGGTCTCATAGCAGGCGAATACGCCGACCAGAATCACCAGTGCGACTGCAGCAGTTATTAAGCGTTGTTTCATCAAAAAGACCGTGCCTTTCTTTGGGAACTCTGATTGATGCACAGGAAATGGGCATATAGTCAAAGACCCTTGGTAAACGACTGGAGCCTTTCATCAGGCCAGCCATTTCGTCATGCCAAACCGCCGAACCGTCTGGAGCGTTTCTGATATTCCGCCAGCGCTTCTTCCAGGGTTTCCGGCTTGAAATCAGGCCAGAGGACGCCGGACATGAAGACGTATTCCGCGTAGGCGCACTGCCAGATCAGGAAATTGGAAAGGCGGTACTCGCCGCTGGGACGGATAAGCAGGTCCACATCCGGGATGCCGTCGGTGTAAAGATAATGGGCGAAAAGGGCTTCATCCACCTTTTCCGGCTCCACCTTCCCTGCTTTGACGTCCGCTGCCAGCAGGCTGGCGGCATGGGCGATCTCCGCTCTTCCGCCGTAATTGATCGCCAGAATCAGCGTCAGGCCGGTCGCGTTTTTGCTCTTTTCTTCGGCTTTGCGCATTTTTGCCTGAATATCTTCATCAAAAACCGTGCGGTCGCCGATAAAGCGCACCCGGATATTTTCCTTGGAATATCCGTCCATCTCGTCCAGATAAGAGCGCAGAAGCTTGATGATCGAATCGATCTCATCCTGCGGCCGCTTCCAGTTTTCGGTGGAAAAGACGTAGGCAGTCAGGTATTTCAGCCCAATTTTATTGGCATAACGGGCAATGTCTTTAAAAGCAGACGCGCCGGCCCGGTGACCCATCTTTCGCGGAAGGCCGCGTTTCTGTGCCCACCGGCCGTTGCCGTCCATAATAATCCCGACGTGGGTCGGGAGGTCGCGTATCTCTGCCATCAGATCTCCTGAATCTCCTTGATCTTCTTTTCGCCCATGGAATCGGCTTCCTTGACGTATTTATCGGTGATCTTCTGGATTTCCTTCTCGCCGTCTTTTACATCGTCTTCGGTGATATCGCCGTTTTTCTTCATGGCTTTGATCTTATCCATCGCGTCTCTGCGGATGTTGCGCAGGGCAACCTTGCCTTCCTCGGTCATCTTGTGGACTTCCTTGGCCAGCTCGTTTCTGCGCTCGGAGGTCATGGGCGGGAAGATCAGGCGGATGACGCTGCCGTCGTTGTTGGGGTTGATGCCCAGATCAGAGGTCTGGATCGCCTTTTCGATGCTCTTCAGGGTCGATCTGTCCCAGGGAGCGATCATCAGGGTGCGGGGATCGGGAACCGAAATAGCGGCCATCTGATTGATGGGGGTGGAGGTTCCGTAATACTCAACGGTGATCCGGTCAAGGACTGCCGGGTTGGCGCGGCCTGCGCGGATGGTGTTAAAATTGGAATTAAGGGCGTTCAGGGCTTTCTGCATCTTCTGCTCAGCTTTTTTAATCTCGTTTTTCATAAGGGTACCTGCCTTTCAAAAAATATATTATTCGGGCATCACGAGGGTGCCAACATTTTCGCCTTTAACTGCGCGGACGATGTTCTGGGGATCGGAAAGGTCGAATACCAGCATCGGGAGATCGTTGTCTTTGCACATCGAAGCGGCAGTCGCGTCCATGACGCCGAGGTTTTTGCTCAGAACTTCCGAAACGGTCAGGGTATCGTACTTGACCGCGTCGTCATATTTATGGGGGTCCTTATCGTATACGCCGTCGACCATCGTGGCCTTGAAAACGACGTCGGCGCTGATTTCAGCTGCCCGCAGGGAAGCGGCTGTATCGGTCGAGAAGAAGGGGTTGCCGGTGCCGCAGCCGAAGACGACGACCCTGCCCTTTTCCAGATGACGAACCGCACGGTTGCGGATATAGGGTTCGGCGACCTGCTGCATCGAAATGGCGGTCTGGACCCGGACGTCGACGCCCAGGTGCTCCAGCGCGTCGGCCACAGCCAGGGCGTTCATGGCGGTGCCCAGCATGCCGATATGGTCGGCGCGGGTGCGGTCCATCGAGCCGCTGCTTCTGCCGCGCCAGAAGTTGCCGCCGCCGACGACGATGGCGATCTGGACGCCCAGAGCCGCCGCGTCGCGGATTGCTTCGCAGATCGGGTTGATCACATCATAGTTTAATCCAAATTTCTGTTCACCGGCCAGCGCTTCGCCGGAGAGCTTTAACAGGATACGATTATATTTGAGTCCCATAGGTATACTTCCTCTCCTATATTAACCTTAGGAAGCTCTGATTTATTCGATTTTCTCTTTTTCAGAGGCGTGTTCGCGCAGTTTTTCCCCGCCTTCGGCGGGGAAAACCATTAAATCAGAGGTTTCCATAAAATTCTACACCTATTTTACATGAAAAACGGTCTGATGTAAAGAGGGAGTTTGTAAAAATTCTGGTTCATTTGCTGACCGGCCGAAAAAAACATATATAAATAGGAAATAACTTCCTTTAAAGGCGCGCAGGGATTGACCTTTTTGACAAAATGCGGTACAATGCATATATATAGTCTGATTTTGCGGGTTAACCCCGCCTGTTGATGAAAGGACGGTCATTATGACGAAAATCTCTCCTTCCCTGCTGGCAGCAGATTTTTGCAGGCTGGATCGGGAGTTAGATAAAATTACGGCGGTCGGTGCGGAGTGGCTGCATCTCGATGTGATGGACGGCGTTTTTGTCCCCAATATTTCTTTCGGGATCCCGGTCATCCAGTCGCTGCGGAAGATTTCAAAGCTCACTTTTGATGTACATCTGATGATTCAGGAGCCGCTTGCCTATGTAGACGCTTTTGCCGACGCAGGCGCAGATTTTCTGACCTTCCATCTGGAAAGCGGCTCCGACCCGCAGAAAACCATTGAGGCGATTCATGCCCGCGGCATGAAGGCCGGTATTTCCATCAAACCGGGTACGCCTGCGGAGGCGGTGCTGCCCTATCTTCCGCAGGTCGAGCTGGTGCTGGTCATGAGTGTCGAGCCGGGATTCGGCGGACAGAAGTTTATGCCCTCCTGTCTGGACAAAATCCGCGCAATCCGTGCGGCCAGCGATACGGTGGAAATCAGCGTGGACGGCGGCATCAACGGCATGACCGGCGCGCTCTGCCGGGAAGCAGGTGCAAGCGTACTGGTGGCCGGTTCCTATGTATTCGGCGCGAAAGATCCGGCAGAAGCGATCGCTTCCCTGCGCTGATCGGAGAATACTATGGGGCGTAAAATCAAGCATTATTCCTCCGGTTATCAGATCCGACGCAGGAAACAGCGGCGGATGATCAGCAGCGTACTGTTTGGGCTGCTGCTGGTGATCCTGGTTGGGGTCGGTTACATCGGCGCCAAAGCGATCACGGAGATGAACCGGGGAAAGGACGATACAGTTCCGGGACTGCATTCCGGCGTGGAAGAATCGCTGCCGGACGGTTCCTCGTCCGGCTCGGAAGAACCGGGCGGCGGTTCGGGCACAGAGCCGGTATCTGAACCGGAAAGCAGTGCTGAGAGCGATAAAGTAGAAACACTTTACGCCGAATATGGCGATGCTGCGTCAAATTACACTCCTGTAAAGGAAAATCCCTTTACAAAATACGGAATGCCGATTGCAGCCTTTGTTCCCTCTCCGGATAAGCCGGAACCGGCAGATGACGGCGAGCTGCGGGCTGTGACCATGCCGCTGGAGACTGCGCTGTCGATGGATGCGGCTCGGGATTTCCTGGAGAGCGTTGATAAAGATACATACAACGCGGTCGCCGTGCTGCTGAAAGACGATGTGGGCACGATTTATTACGGCACCGGCTCTTCCCTCGCGAAAAACTGCGGTGCGGTTTCCTCCAAACAGGTCGATATCGAGTCGCTGACCAGCCTGATCAAGAGCTATGACCTGAAACCGGTGGCGGCGATTTATTCGCTGCAGGACCATACGGCGGCTCATACCCGATTTGGAACCTCCTATTTCTGGATGAACGACGGATCGACGACCTGGTTGGACGCGAAGGTCGTAAACGGCGGAAGGCCGTGGCTGAACCCGTATATGGACAATACGGTCGATTATCTCTGCACCATTGCGGCGGAGTTGGACGAGGCAGGGTTTAGAGACCTGCTGGTCTACGGCAACCAGTATCCCAACACGACGCTGCAGCAGAAGCTGGGCGTCGGCAAGGACGGCGGCGTTTCCCGCACCGACCAGCTGCAAAATGTCCTGGAATCGATGCAGGACGCGGCTCCCGGGCTGCGGGTAATCCCAGCCTATCAGGGCGATTGCTACACCGAGGGCGTCAAAACCCAGGTTTATACGGCAACACCCAATGTCTTCACCTTTACGCCCAGCGCACCGATCATCGGCAGCGATACGGCGGTTCTCGACCGGGTGACGGCGGATGTCTCGACCCTGATGCCGGTTATTGATTCGGAAGAGATTATTCCGGCACTTTATGAGCGCGGCATTACCTCGTATATTCTGAAATAACAGATTCCCCTGCTTCTGGAATGGACGCAGGGGAATTTTTCCGTCATTTTTTCGCCCGGTACTTTTTCAGCACCAGAACCGCCAGGGCAAGATCGCCGGAGCGGACCGACACCCGGTAGTTTTCCTTTTCTGCGTGAAGGGAAAAGCCTGCACTATGGCAGCGGAACGGAATCCCTTCCCGGTGCAGGATGGTCGTGATCTGCTGCTGAACCTTGCTGCTGGGGCCGCTGTAAACTGTTTTCCACCAAACCATTTTCATCGCTCCTTTTTTTCAGTATAACACAGATTTTTGCTGCCACGCAATATCATCTGGCAAAATAGTCGGAATTTTGTTGGTTTGCCGGTTGAAAAATATGGAATACTTCTGTATAATAATAGTCGGAACGTAATAACCAAAGGAGGGCGGCCTTTTGAATACACAATATCTGCGGTATGCAGTGGAAGTCGGCAAGACAAAATCGATCACCAAGGCGGCGCAAAACCTGCTGATGGGGCAGCCCAACCTCAGCAAGGCGATCCGGCAGCTGGAACAGGAAGCCGGCATTACGATCTTCAACCGCACGGCAAAGGGCGTGGAAGTGACCCGCAAGGGCGAGGAGTTTCTGACCTACGCTTCGACCATCCTTTCCCAGATCGATGAGCTGGAATCCCTTTACCGGCCGCATCCCGACGGCTGTCTCCGGATGAACATCAGCGTCCCGCGTGCGTCTTACATCGGCGACGCTTTTGCGCGGTTTGTCGCAGGGCTTGGCGATGAGGAGCAGATCGCGATCGAGTATCGGGAAACGGACCCTTTTACGATTCTGCATCAATTTGCGGACGGTGAGACCGATCTTGGAATCGTCCGCTACCAGATGATGAATGAGCATTATTTTGCCGCCAGCTTTCAGGACGCGAAGCTGCAGACGGAGCTGTTATGGGAATACGATATGCAGATTCTGATGGCCAAAGACCACCCTTTGGCGGGGATGAAAGAGGTCCCCTATCATATGCTGTCCGGCTTTATTGAGATCGTCCACGGGGATACCCGGGAATCGCCGGTCGCGCTGTCGGAGCTGTCGCCCGGTGCGACCATGGCCAGTCCGTCCAAAAAAATCTCCATATACGAGCGCGGCAGCCAGTTTGACCTGCTTCAGACGGTGCCCGGCAGCTTTATGTGGGTGTCGCCGGTTCCGCAGCGGATCTTGGACGAAAATGGGCTGGTGCAGCGGCCCTGT
>CAMAJC010000078.1 GCA_945835425.1 uncultured Clostridia bacterium | reverse complement strand
CTCTTAGCCGCAGATACCCGTCCGCCGTGTAGACCATCTGCTCCAGCACCATCTGCATATCCAGGCCCGGCAGGTAATCCTCCGGGTTCAGGCGGGAAAGCACCTGCCGGAAGCTTTCGTCCAGAATTTCAGCCATCCGGCGCTTGACTTCCGGCGCGATCTCCGGGTCCCGCTCGTAATAGGCACGGAGAATGAAGGAATACAAAAACGGGTATTTGTGCAAAATTTGCAGTTTGAGCTGCAGGCCCGTGCGCATCATATCAAATAGATTCCCGCTGTCGTAGGCAGGACCGAGCCATTTGTGACTCAGGTCGGCGACCAGCTGCCAGAGGTAAAAATACAGCCCCTTCTTGTTGTCAAAATAATGGAACAGCAAAGGCTTCGATATGCCGGCCGCGTCCGCAACCTCGGACATCGGCGATTTTTTGTAGCTGCTCTCGCCGAAAACCCGGAAGGCGGCGTTGATAATCTGGTTCTGCCGTTTTTGCGGCAGGCGGTAAAAACGCTCGTTCATCCTCTCCCCGCTTTCTGACCGGTCTGGTCAACGTTTTCTTTATTATACAGCCGTTGACCGTTTTTGAGAAGACGGTAAACGTTAAGATTGGATAAAAACTGTCTGTTTTGTCTAAAGAAATGCAAAAGACCGCTATTCCCTACAGGTTGCGGGAAAAGCGGTCAGGCGTTTTATTTATTGTCCATGGCGTTCCGGAAGGCGCAGGATAAGACGCAGGAATGCGCGGCCGTTAAACGGAATCAGCGGATACAGATAGCTGTGCCCGCCGACGGTCTTGGTTGTGCAGATCGTGAAAATCAGGAGGGCCAGGCCAAAGAGAAAGCCCCAGATGTCTGCAATGGCAATCAGAATGACCAGGAGCATCCGCCAGAGCTTGAGGGCATACCCCAACTCAAAGCTCGGCTGGGCAAAGTTCGAGATCGAGACAAAGGCCATGTACAAAACGATCTCCGGCGTCATCCAGCCGACCTGAATCGCAAAGTCGCCCAGAATCAACCCGCCGATGACGCTGAAGGACTGGGACAGGGAGTTCGGCGTGTTGAGCGAGGCCAGTTTCAGCGAATCCAGCACGATTTCCACCAGCAGCATCTGCAGAAAAATCGGGATCGGACCGGGGTTTTCTACCATTAAAAAGTGCAGCGGCGCCGGGAGCATATCGGGATGGCGGATCAGCAGGTACCAGACCGGCGTGAAAAACAGGGTCACAAACATCGTCGCAATGCGGATTAAGCGCAGATAGCTGCCGACCACCGGCGGAAAATAAAAATCGTTGATATCCTGGGTGTACTGGAAGATGCTGACCGGCAGGATCATGACCGCCGGAGAGTTGTCCACCAGCATCAGCACGCTCCCTTCCAGCACTGACGCCGCCGCGACATCCGGCCGCTCGGTGTACCGAAAGCGCGGAAACGGGTTCAGCCCGGAACGGACCAGCCGCTCAGCTAAACTTTCCTGGCCGAGGGTCAGGGCGTCGGTGTCGATGGAATCGACCTGTGACCGCAGCTTTTTCAGGTACTTTTCGTCCACCCGGCCTTTCATATAACAAAGCACCACGTCTGTCCGGCTGGCACGGCCGACCGTGTGGCTCTCCATTGTCAGGTGTGGGTCGCGGATCCGACGGCGAATGAGGGCGGTGTTGCAGACGATCGTCTCGACAAAGCTGTCCCTCGCTCCCCGCAATGCCCGGTCGTCGTCCGGTTCCTGCACGCTGCGGGCCGGATATTCACGGGCTTCGATCAGGACGGCATATTGAAAACATCCGCTGAGCAGGCAAACCTTGCCGGAAAGGACGGAGGTGACGATTGTTTCAAAATCGGTCGCCCCGGCTGCTTCAATGTAGCTGATGTTGCGCCGGGAAAAGTCCTCGGCAGTCGGGACCTGCGCCTGCTCCGGCGTCAGTTTCAGCAGGAAGGCCATGATCTTTTCCATGATGCCGTCCTTCGCAAAGCCGTTGACATAAAAAAGCACCGCTTCTTTCCCCGCAAACTGCATCGGCCGCGCAAGGATATCAAAGCTCTCCTCCACCCGCAGCAGCTTCTCCAGCTGCGCCTTGTCCCGCGCAAATTCCCCGGATAATCTCGTTTTTTCCTTCATGAAACCAATCCTTTTCTTTATTGAAATATAGGAAGCTCTGATTTATCCAGCTCCCTGCCTTTTCATAAACGTGTTCATGTAGCTTTTCCCGCCGTCTGTGTTTAAGCAGACGGCTCCGAAGAGCGGGGGAAAAGCCTTTATCAGAGTTTCAATAGTATCGGCGTGGGCAGGCCGGTTTATGCGCAGAAAATGAATAAAACAAATCCATCAATATAAAAATGGACGGGAAAAGGATTGACGGAAAAGATAAAAGTGATATAATGAAAGTGACAAAACTTCATATTTTCGTCAAAATATACGGATGAAAGGAGAAAATCTTTGGAAACTGTCTACTATACGGTGCAAAAGCTGGATGGTGATTACGCTGTGCTCCTCTCGGATGAAGGCGTGGAAAACCGGGTCGCCAGGGCTTTGCTGCCAGAGGAAACGGACGAGGGAGTACGGCTGAAATGCGAGTTTTTCAGCTACATGGTCGTCGATAATTAAGGAAAGATTAAAATCGAATTATTCAGAGCTTCCTTAAATAAATGAAGAAGGGAAAGAGGAAAAATGCACAAACTGATTAAAAACGGACTGATTTTTGACGCCATCCATAAAGAGCCTTATACCGCCGATATCCTTGTTGCGGACGGCAAAATCGCGGCGGTCGGCGAAAACCTCTGCGCAGAGGGCGCCGAGGTGATTGACGCTGCGGGCAAACACGTTTACCCCGGCTTTGTCGACGCCCATTCCCATTTGGGCATGATCGGCAGCGGCATCGGTTTTGAGGGCGACGATGTAAACGAAATGACCGATATTTTGACGCCCCATCTGCGCGCCATCGACGGCTTCTACCCGATGGACCCCGATCTGCATGAGGCGGCCATTGCAGGCGTAACCACCGTCTGCACCGGCCCCGGCTCGGCCAACGTTGTCGGCGGCACCTTCATGGCGGTCAAGACGGTCGGCAAACGGGTCGACAAGATGGTCATAAACGACCGGGTCGCGATGAAGTGCGCGTTCGGCGAAAACCCCAAGAGATGCTATAAATCGGTCAACAACTTCTCCCGTATGGCGACTGCCGCGAAACTGCGGGAAATCATCCTGCAGACCATCGAATATGACAGGAAAAAACAGGCTGCGGGCAACGATATCGCGAAAATGCCGAAATACGATATGAAGCTGGAGGCTATGCTGCCGGTTATCCATAAGGAAATCCCGCTGAAAGCCCACGCCCACCGGGCAGACGATATTTTCACCGCCATCCGCATTGCCAAGGAGTTCGGGCTGCGGCTGACGCTGGAGCACGTCACCGAAGGGCACCTGATCGTCGACGAGCTGATGGAAGAAAACCTGCCGATGGCGGTTGGTCCGTCCCTGACCCAGGCGACCAAGTTCGAGCTGCGCAACAAGACCTTCAAGACCCCCGGCATCCTCGCGAAAGCCGGCGGCCAGGTCTCGATCATCACCGACGCGCCGGTTATCCCCCAGCAGTACCTGCCGCTCTGCGCAGAGCTGGCGATCAAGTCCGGCATGGACGAGTTTGACGCATTGAAAGCGATCACCATCAATGCGGCCAAGCATATCGGCGTCGAGGACAGAATCGGCAGCATCGAGGTGGGCAAGGACGCGGATCTGGTCATTATGCCCGGCAGCTGCTTTGATATCGCGGTCGCGCCGGACTATGTCCTGATCGATGGAGAAATTGTAAAATAAATGAGCCGGGCGGAAAACCGCCGGGAAAGGACGGTTACTATGAAAGCAACCCTGCGTTTACATAAGGACAATATCATTGCGCCTGTCGACAAGCGGATTTTCGGCTCCTTTATCGAGCATCTGGGAAGAGCGGTTTACGGCGGCATCTATGAGCCGGGCCACCCCACCGCCGATGAGGAGGGCTTCCGAAAGGACGTCATCGAACTGGTCAAGGAGCTGGATGTGCCGATCGTCCGGTACCCCGGCGGCAACTTCGTCTCCGGGTATAACTGGGAGGACGGCATCGGACCGAGAGAAAACCGGCCGCGCAGGCTGGAACTGGCCTGGAAGACCATCGAGACCAACGAGGTCGGCATCGACGATTTCCAGTCTTGGGCGAAAAAGGCAAACTCCGAGGTCATGATGGCGGTGAATCTCGGCACCCGCGGTCCGGATGAAGCGCGACATCTGCTGGAATACTGCAACTTCCCCGGCGGCACCTACTACAGCGACCTGCGCCGGAAAAACGGCTTTGAGGAGCCTTTTAATATCAAGACCTGGTGTCTCGGCAACGAGATGGACGGGCCGTGGCAGATCTGCGCCAAAACGGCGGACGAGTACGGAAGGATTGCCTGCGAGACCGCAAAGCTGATGAAATGGGTCGACCCGTCGGTCGAGCTGGTCGCCTGCGGCAGCTCGGGGCTGACGATGCCGACCTTTGGGGACTGGGAAAGAACGGTTCTCGACCACTGCTACGACTATGTCGACTACATTTCGCTGCACACCTATTATGACAATGTGGCGAACGATATCGGCGAGTTCCTGGCCAAGAGCCTCGATTTTGAAACCTTTATCAAGTCGGTCGCCGCGATCTGCGACAGCGTTAAGGCGAAAAAGCACTCCAATAAGACGATTAACCTTTCCTTCGACGAATGGAACGTCTGGTACCACTCCAAGGATGCTGACGAGAAGATTGAGCCGTGGACAGTTGCGCCGCCGCAGCTGGAGGACGTCTACAATTTCGAGGACGCGCTGCTGGTCGGGTGCATGCTGATGACGCTCTTACGCAACGCCGACCGGGTCAAAATGGCCTGTCTCGCGCAGCTGGTCAACGTTATCGCACCGATCATGACCGAAAACGGCGGCAAGGCCTGGGCACAGACCATCTTCTACCCCTTTATGCACGCGAGCCATTATGGGCGCGGAGTCTCTCTGGAAACAAGGGTAGATTCCGACTGCTATCAGACGACCTCCGGCAGAGAGGTTCCCTGCTTAGAGACGGCGGCTGTATGGAATGAAGAAAAGGGCGAACTGACGGTATTCGCGGTCAACAAGGCCGACCAGCCGCTGGAGATGGAAACGGCGCTCGGCGGTTTCGGCGGACTGAAACTGATCGAACATATCACGATGCAGGGATATGACCTGAAAGCGGAAAATACGGCGGCACATCCCGACAACGTTGTTCCCCATAAAGACGGTGCGACGGCGGTCGAGGGCGAAAAAGCCGTCTCTGCTCTGCAACCCTATTCCTGGAACGTCATTCGGTTTGGAAAATAACACATCTGGCCGCCGGATAAACCTACACATATCCGGCGGCCTTTTCCCTATGAGAGGATTTTATGAAAACACGAAGACTCTATACCTCCCTTTTTACCCCGGAGATGGCGGAGCGCATCCACCAGATGTCTGTCGAGGAGAGCAACCGCCGGTTTATGAAGGACGAGGTTTTTGAAACGCCGGAAATCGCGGCGGAGGTGCTGCACGACCTGATCGAGTGCTATGAAGGGACTGACGGACCGCTTGTCTATCCCCTCTTTCTGCGGGACGGAGACGTCCTGATCGGGCATATCGAGGCGGTGCCGCTGGAAGACGGCGGCTGGGAAGTCGGGTACCATATCGGCGAGGATTACCAGGGAAACGGGTACGCGCAGGAGGCTGTACAGGCTTTTACCCCGGTTATGATGAAAAAACTGAACATAAAGGAAATGTTCGGCATCAGCCGGGTGGACAATCCCGCATCCTGCCGGGTGCTGGAAAAATGCGGGTACAAGCTGATGGATGAATCCGTCCGACCGTATCAGGGCACGCCGCAGCCGGTGCGCCGGTACTGCTTCACCCTACCGGAGAAAATCGTCATCCGCAGGGAGGAAGGGAAAGACTGGTTCCAGTCGGAGTGGATGGTCAAGCAGGCGTTTTATAATTTGCACGTTCCCGGCTGCAATGAACATCTCTATCTGCATAAGCTGCGCAGCGACCCGGTCTATATCCCGGAGCTGGCCTATGTGGCGGAGATTGACGGAGAAGTAGCCGGCGGCATCTGGTATATAAAGAGCGCGATCGACACGGGACATTCGATGGAAGAGGTCATTACCTTCGGGCCGCTGGCGGTGCGGCCGGACTGCCAGAGCCTCGGCATCGGGAAAATGCTGCTGGACAAAACCATTCCGCTGGCCAGAGAGTTGGGCTATAAAGGGATCATCATCCTTGGAGAACCGGATTACTATCCGCGGCACGGGTTTGTGACCTGCGACCGCTTCGGCATCACGACCGGGGACGGGAAAAACTTCCCGGCATTTATGGGGATGGAACTGATTCCCGGCGGTCTGTCCGGCATCTCGGGCAAGTTTATCGAACCGGCGGTCTGCAATGAGCTGCCGGATGAACAGCTGGAAGCGTACGACCGGCTGTTCCCTGCCCTGCGGAAGAAAAAGCAGGCGGGACAATGGGCATAAACTCCTTCACGGAAGGAATGGGAAATATTTATGTATACCAAAAGGAAAATCTTTGCGATCGGGTGCGGCGCGCTACTGATGATCAGTGTGGGTCTGAATATCGCGCAGTTTGGGAAAATCGACGCGCTGAGTAAGCAGATCGCAAACCTGCAAAGTGCTGCTGCGCAAAATACTGCCCAGTTAAACGCCATCAGCAGTGAACTCAGTACCCTCTCCGAAAGCGTTTCGGCCGGTGCCAGCCTTCTTTCCGGCGGCACGTCGACGGTCGGGCTGGATGAGAACAATCGGCTGTCGGTCACGGTGTCGGTGACGCCGAAGGAAATCGGGGCGGAAGACATCGTGTATATCTCCATCGGCGACGTGAAGGAAGAAGCGGTCCTGTCCGGGACGGTCTATACGGCGGTTTTGCCGCTGAACCGGTACGACTCCGATTTGACGCCCTGCGTGACCATCCTCTCCCCTGACGGAACGCAGAAGCAGGAAAACCTGCCGGCGGTGTCGCTGAACGAGTATTTCGAGCTGTATTACGCTTTTGACATCCTGCCGGGAGAAAACGGGGTCACGGTGGACGTCGGTTTGCAGCCAAGTGCGAACTGCGTGCTGACCCTGCCGGAGGATATCGAGCGAATCTGGGTCTATGCGGAGGACGATTCCGCCAAAGGGGTTTCGCATCCCATGACGCCGGACGGCGAACGCATCCCCGAAGCGTCCGGTTATGCGGACATGGGGTCGTCGGCAGTCCCGGCGGACGGCACGGTGACGGAGGCGGCTTCCACCGGGCTGTACTACACCTATTACACGACAAGCTTCGATGATCTGGCGGAGATGGGCGAAACGATCCGTTTCTGCTGTGAGATCGACGCTGTGGGCGGACTGCACTACAAGCTGGAACTCGGCGAACTGCCAGTCGGCGAAAAAGGCGGCGGCTTCGGCGGCGGCGGAAATATCTACCCGGAATGGGAAGAATAAAATGACAAAAATCCCTCAAAAACTGTTTTGCGCAGCTTTTGAGGGATTTTCATGTTCAGGGAAAGTAAAGAGCGATGATGCGGCGGCCGTCCTCGTATGAGGCGGGGATTGTGCCGCCCATTTGCTCGGTTACGAGCTTTGCAATCGAAAGGCCGAGACCGGTGGAG
>CAMAJC010000077.1 GCA_945835425.1 uncultured Clostridia bacterium | reverse complement strand
TGGTCGATATCGCGAAGTTCTTCCTCGAGTTCACCGTTGACGAGTCCTGCGGTAAATGTACCCCCTGCCGCGTCGGCACCAAGAGACTGTACGAGATCCTCGACAAGATCACCCGCGGCGAAGCAACCATGGAAGACCTCGACAAACTGGAAGAACTCTGCTACTACATCAAGAACAACTCGCTGTGCGGCCTCGGTCAGACGGCTCCCAACCCGATTCTGTCTACCCTTCGCTACTTCCGCGACGAATATGTTGCACATATCGTGGACAAGACCTGCCCGGCCGGTGTCTGCAAACATCTGATGAAGTACACGATCGATCCCGCGAAGTGCAAAGGCTGTACCCTCTGCGCACGCAACTGCCCCGTCGGCGCGATCAGCGGCACCGTCAAACAGCCTCATGTCATCGACACGGCCAAGTGCATCAAGTGCGGCGCCTGCATGGAGAAGTGCAGATTCGGCGCGATCAGCAAGAAATAATCAGGGAGGACAGTTTGAAAGACATCTTTCAAACCAGTTTTATGCCTTTGCCGGTCGTACGGCTTGACCGGCAATCCATCCCGTCCGCATGTGGCCGGGATGGACCAGCAAAAACGGAAAGGAACATGAGAAGATGATAAACCTCAAAATCAATAACATTCCTGTCTCTGTCGAGCCCGGCACCACCATCCTGGAAGCCGCCCGTCAGCTGGGTATCAATATTCCCACCCTCTGTTACCTGAAAGACATCAACGAGATCGGCGCCTGCAGAATCTGCACCGTCGAGGTTAAGAACGCCAAGGGTCTTCTCCCCGCTTGTGTCTACCCCGTAAACGAAGGGATGGAAGTTTTCACCAACACCAAGAAGGTTCTCGACGCCCGCAGAAAGAACCTGGAACTGCTGCTCTCTGTCCATCACAAAGAGTGCCTTTCCTGCCCCAGAAGCGGTATCTGCGAGTTCCAGAAGCTCTGCAACGACTACGGCATCTCCGACGAGCATGTCTATGAAGGCGCAAAGAACGAGTATGAGATCGACGATTCTGCTACGCATATGATCCGCGACAACTCCAAGTGCGTGCTCTGCCGCCGCTGTGTAGCTGTATGTCGGAAATATCAGGACTGCGGCGTTATCGGCCCGATCGACCGTGGCTTTAAAACCCATATCGGTTCTGCTTTCGAGAAGAACCTGGGCGAAGTCGCCTGCGTATCCTGCGGTCAGTGCATCGCTGCCTGCCCCACCGGCGCTCTCCAGGAAAAGGACGCGACCGACGAGGTCTGGGCTGCTCTGTCTGATCCCACCAAGACCGTTCTGGTTCAGACTGCTCCCGCAGTCAGAGCTGGTCTCGGCGAATCCTTCGGCCTGCCCATGGGCACCAACGTCGAAGGCAAGATGGTCGCTGCTCTCCGCCGCATCGGCTTTGCCAAGGTATTCGACACCGTATTCGGCGCTGACCTGACCATCATGGAAGAAGCTCACGAGCTGGTTGAAAGAATCCAGAACGGCGGCGTTCTCCCGATGATCACCTCCTGCAGCCCCGGCTGGGTCAAATACTGCGAACACTACTTCCCCGACTTTATCCCCAACCTCTCGACCTGCAAGTCTCCCCAGCAGATGTTCGGCGCGATCGCCAAGACCTGGTATGCTGAGAAGATGGGCATCGATCCCAAGGATATCGTCGTTGTCTCCGTCATGCCCTGCACCGCGAAGAAGTTCGAGATCGGCCGTGACGATCAGGACGCAGCAGGCGTTCCCGACGTCGACATCGCGCTGACCACCAGAGAACTGGCCAAGATGATCAAGGCTTCCGGCCTCGATTTCAACAGCCTGCCCGACGAAGAATTTGATGCTCCTCTCGGTCTGGGCGCAGGTGCAGGCGTTATCTTCGGCGCAACCGGCGGCGTTATGGAAGCTGCTCTCCGTACCGCAAACGACTGGCTCACCGGTACCGATACGCCTGCTGAAAAGATGGACTTCTCCGCTGTCCGCGGCACCGAAGGCATCAAGGAAGCAACTTATACCGTCGGCGGCGTAACCCTCAAGGTTGCGATCTGCTCCGGTCTGGCCAACGCCAAGAAGCTGCTGACTGCGATCCGCAACGGCGAAGCTGACTACCAGTTCGTCGAAGTCATGGCCTGCCCCGGCGGCTGTGTCAACGGCGGCGGTCAGCCCTTCGTCCCCGCTTCTGTCAAGAACTTTGTCGATGTACGGGCAATTCGTGCAAAAGCTCTGTACAGCGAAGACGAGGCTCTGGCTATCCGCAAGTCCCATCAGAATCCCTCGATCATTGAACTGTACAATGATTATCTGGGCGCTCCCGGCAGCGAAAAGGCTCACCACCTGCTGCACACCTCTTACGTTGCACGCAAGAGATATTGATTCTTAACAATAGACGGCACCCGGTCTTTGGCTGGGTGCCGTTTTTTGTATGTCCGGGAAATGTTTACAAAATCCCTATTGACAGAAGATGCTTACTGCGCTATAATATTAACTAAAGTTAGCTAAATAAGATAGAGAATGGAAGGAGGAAATCAGAATGGATTATGAACAGCTGGCAGAAGAATTTATTTCGCGGATGGTTCAGATGCAGTTCAGCGACTTGAACAGATCCATCAACGAAGCCATGCGCGGGGAACATTTTATTCTCGCTTATGTTTACCATAATGACTCTGCCCTTCCAGGCGAACTGGCGCAGGCTATGCAGACTTCTACTGCGTATGTCGCCAAAATGCTGCGCGGCCTGGAGGAAAAAGACCTGATTCGCCGAACGCTGGATATAAACGACCGGCGCAGGACCCTTGTCACACTGACAGAAAAAGGAAAAGAGCAGGCAAAAAAAGACGCTGCCTATGTAAAAGACGGCGTCAAATGGATGCTGAGTATCCTGGACGATGAGGACGCGGTCGCACTGGTCCGCATTCTCCACAAATTATCTGAAAAAACAGCCAATATCCATTTGTCATAAAGCTAAAATCAGGCGGCTGAAAGGATGCCGCCTTTTACATAAACCAATTGCTAACCTTTTTAGCTAACTTTATTCATAATCTTCATGATTTAGTCACAAGGAGGGTTCTTAATGCTCAAACTTTTTAAACGGCTGAAGGCGAAGGAATGGGTCATGGCTGCCGCCTGCCTGATTCTGATCGTCGGACAGGTCTGGCTCGACCTGCGGCTGCCGGAATACATGACGGAAATCACCCGGCTGGTCCAGACCGAGGGCAGCGAAATGGCCGCGATCCTGACGGCGGGTGGGAAAATGCTGCTCTGCGCTCTGAGCAGTATGCTGCTGGCTATTGTCACCGGCTTCTTCACGGCGGTGATTGCGGCGACGCTCACCAGGCGGCTGCAGAGCGAAATGTACCACAAAGTCCTCTCCTTCTCCTCCGAAGAGATGGGACGGTTTTCCACCGCCAGCCTGATCACCCGGTCGACCAACGACGTAAACCAGGTCCAGATGATCGTGGCCATGGGTATGCAGATGCTGATCAAGGCGCCGATTATGGCGGTCATGGCCATCGGCAAAATCCAGAACACCGGCAGCTGGCAGTGGACGGCGTTGACAGCGGGAGCAGTGGCGCTTCTGCTGATTGCCATCGCCATCCTGATGGGGTACGCCCTGCCGAAGTTCAAGCGAATCCAAGTGCTGACCGACAACTTAAACCGAATCACCCGCGAAAACCTGACCGGCCTGCGGGTCGTGCGGGCATATAACGCGGAAAAATATCAGGAAAACAAGTTCACCCGCGCCAACACCGAAATGACCGAAAACAATTTGAAAGCACAGCGCGCCATGGCCTGCGCTTCCCCGGTCATGAACGTCGTCATGAACGGCCTGACGCTCGGCATCTACTGGATCGGCGCGATCTTAATCAACAGCGCCGCCCTTACCGACAAACTGAATATCTTTTCCAACATGGTCGTCTTCTCCTCTTACGCGATGCAGGTTATCATGTCCTTTATCATGGTCGCGATGATTTTTGTCATGATGCCCCGTGCTTCGGTCGCGGCAAACCGTATTCTTGAGGTGCTGGAGACCAAGCCTTCCATCAAAAACGGCCAGAAAGACGGCGTTACCGGCAAAACCGGCGAGATCGAGTTCAGAGACGTCTCCTTCCGCTACCCGGACGCGGACAAGGACGTTTTACACAATATCTCCTTCACTGCGGGACGCGGCGAAACGGTCGCTTTCATCGGCGCCACCGGCAGCGGCAAAACAACGCTTGTAAACCTTATCCCGCGGCTGTATGACGTCAGCTCCGGCAGCGTCCTCGTGGACGGCGTCGACGTCCGGGATTACGATATGCACGCCCTGCGCAACAAGCTGGGCTATGTTTCCCAGAAGGCGGTGCTCTTTGCGGGCGATATCCGCAGCAACATCACCCTCGGCGAAAACGGACAGGCTGCCGCCAGTGACAAAGACGTGGAAACGGCCATCGACATCGCCCAGAGCAGCGATTTTGTCGGGAATATCCCCGAAGGGATCGGCGGTTCCGTCGCCCAGAACGGCGCCAACTTCTCCGGCGGACAGAAGCAGCGGCTGTCCATCGCCCGCGCCATCGCCCGCAAGCCGGAAATCTACATCTTCGACGATTCCTTCTCCGCGCTGGACTACAAGACCGACCGGACGCTGCGCACCCGGCTGAAAAAGGAGACCGCAGGCGTCACCACCCTGATCGTCGCCCAGCGGATCGGCACCATCCTCGACGCCGACAAGATCATCGTCCTCGAGGACGGCAAAGCAGTCGGCATCGGCAGCCACCGCGAGCTGTTGAAAAGCTGCCCGGTCTATCAGGAGATCGCCGCATCCCAGCTTTCAAAGGAGGAACTGGAATTATGAGACCTATGAGAACCAATCACGGAAAGCCGGCGGAGCTCTCCGGCGAAGGGCTGCTCCACCTGTTCCGTTTCTGCAAAAAGTATCTGCCCGCGATCGTAATCGCGCTGGTCTGCGCGGTCGGCGGTACGATCTTTACGATCATCGGGCCGGATAAGCTGCAGCAGCTGACCGATACCATCACCGAAGGGATGATGGCCGGGATCGATATGGACAAGGTGATCCGGATCTGCGTCACACTGGCGGTGATGTACGGCTGCTCGGCGCTGCTAAATTTCATTCAGTCGATGCTGATGACGACAACCACCCAGCGGGTCTCCCAGAGCCTCCGCGAGGAGATCAGCCATAAAATCAACCGCCTGCCCATTGACTACTACAACAAAACGACCTTCGGCGATATCCTCTCCCGCGTCACCAACGACGTCGACACCATCGGCGAGACCATCCAGCGCAGCATCGTGACGCTGGTATCCTCGGTGGTTCTGCTGTTCGGATGTCTGTTTATGATGTTCAAGACCAACTGGATCATGACCGTTTCGGCAATCGCCGCGTCGCTGATCGGCTTCGCGCTGATGACCCTGATCATGGGCCGGTCGCAGCAGTACTTCATTACCCGGCAGCAGTGCCTCGGCGATATCAACGGCCATATCGAGGAGGCTTTCTCCGGCCACACCGTCTTGCGGGTCAGCAACGCCGAGGAACAGTTCTCCAAACGGTTTGAGACGCTGAACGAGAAACTTTTCAACACCAGCTGGAAATCCCAGTTCCTTTCGGGGCTGATGCAGCCGCTGATGGGGTTTATCGGCAACTTCGGTTATGTCACCGTCTGCGTCGTCGGCGCCGCTCTGGTCATGAACGGCAGCATCTCCTTCGGCGTCATCGTCGCCTTTATGATTTATGTCCGGCTGTTCACCAATCCCCTCTCCCAGATCGCCCAGGCTGCGACCAGCCTGCAGTCGGCTTCCGCAGCGTCCAAGCGGGTGTTCGACTTCCTGGATGCGGAGGAAATGGCCGACGAGAGCGGCAAGACCGCTTCCCTCACGGCGCCAGCCGGTCAGGTCGGCTTCTCCCATGTTCAGTTCGGCTATGACCCCGACCGGATGATTATCCACGATTTTTCGATGCAGGTCAAGCCCGGCCAGAAAGTCGCAATCGTCGGCCCGACCGGCGCAGGAAAAACGACGCTGGTCAACCTGCTGATGCGGTTTTATGAGTTAAACGGCGGCAGCATTTCGATCGACGGGGTTGACCTCTCTTCCCTGCGCAGGGACAATGTCCACAGCCTGTTCGGGATGGTACTGCAGGATACCTGGCTGTTTGAAGGCAGCATCCGCGACAACATCGTCTACGGGAAGGAAGGCGTGACCGACGCTGACCTCGACCGGATCACCAAAGCGGTCGGCCTTTATCACTACATCCAGACCCTGCCCCACGGGTATGACACTGTCATCGATTCCCGCATGAACCTCTCGGAAGGCCAGAAACAGCTGCTGACCATCGCCAGAGCGATGATCGAGGACGCACCGATGCTGATTCTCGACGAGGCGACCAGCTCGGTCGATACCCGCACCGAAATCCTCATCCAGCAGGCGATGGACAAGCTGACCGAGGGACGCACCTCCTTCGTCATCGCCCACCGGCTTTCGACCATCAAAAATGCAGATGTCATCCTCGTCCTGCGGGACGGCGATATCGTCGAAAGCGGAAACCACCAGCAGCTGCTCCAAAAGGGCGGCTTCTACGCAGAACTTTATAACGCACAGTTTGCAAGCTGATAAACACGGAAAAACCGCCGCAGGAAGCACACCTACGGCGGTTTCAGACTGTCGAAAAACTCATGTTTTATGCTATTATGAAGCGTGAGTGCTTACCGGAAGGTTCTCAGGGGACGCCCTCTCTTACAGGGCGTCCCCTCTTGGAAACACAGTCCGCCGGACTGTAGATGTTCGCAGAACATCGGAACCCCTTGCGGAGCGCGCTACGCATAGGAGATTTCGTCCATTGCGATGGACGACCCGATGTCCGCAGGACATCTAGGCTCATGCCTCTGGACTCCGCCAGCCCTTTAGAAAAAGGGCTGGACCCCAAACCTTTTATCATTAAGTCGGGTAGCTCTGCGCAATAATTTTTTCACCAAGCTGAAACCGCCGCAGGAAGTAACCTACGGCGGTTTTTCGGCGAATACGCAGATTATCCGCGGTATTTGGTGATGGCTTTGCGGATCTCGTCCTGCACGGCAGGCTCCTCCTCAGTCTCCAGCCGCCGCACCAAAAAGGTCACGGCCGTCGAATACCGCATTTCGCCCAGAGCATAGGCCGCGGCTGTCCGCTTATCCACATCGGGCGAATCCAGCATCTCGCAGAGCCTCGGCAGATAAGAATCCATCTGCTCCTCACCCAGGATGCGCACTGTTTTGATGAGCATCGCCTTGCCCTGCTTCATACATTTGTCGATATATTTTTCATTGCGTTCATCACAGGCCTGCCGGATCTTTTCTTCGATCTTTTCGGGGTCCTTCTGAAACAGCGCCATAGAAATCCTTCTTTCCGAGCATTTTTATATATCCAGTGTACTGCCGATGCCCTGCAAAGTCAAGAAAGGGTCCATGAAATTTTTGTCAACAAATGTCATTTTGCGGTCAGCAGCTGTCGGACTTCATCGGGCGACGGGATCGACGCCTGCGCACCGGGACGGGAAACGGCAATAGCAGCGGCTGTATTGGCATACCGCAGCGCCGCTCCCAGATCGCCCGTATAGGCGCTTACGAAGGCCGCCGTAAAACAGTCCCCGGCTGCGGTCGAGTCCACAGCTTTGACCTTTACCGAAGGCATATGGACAGGCTCGCCGTCTCCGACCGCCAGCACGCCTTTGCTGCCGAGGG
>CAMAJC010000076.1 GCA_945835425.1 uncultured Clostridia bacterium | reverse complement strand
ATTCACATCGTCTGCTTGGAACAGAGGAAATCAACAAACTGTTTGGCGGCTCTGGGGCTTCTGCCGCCGCGGCCGATGGCGAAGGCTTCCGCCTGCACATCGAGTTCACTTTGGGGCATCGTGATGCCGCTCTGCAGGGCGAGGTCGTGGACGATCTCCAGATAGACCTGCTTGCCGGGCTTCTGGAAGGTGATGGTCAGGCCGAACCGGTCGGACAGGGAGGTCAGCTCCTGAATCGTATCGCTCAGGTGCAGGTCGGTGCCCTGGCGGTCGGAGAAGTCCTCTTTGACCAGATGGCGGCGGTTGCTGGTGGCGTAGACCGCGAGGTTGGCGGCTCTGGCGGAGACGCTGCCCTCGAGGATCGCCTTCAGGGCGGCGAAGTTGTCGTCGTCCTTGCTGAAGGAGAGGTCGTCGATAAAGAGGATGAATTTCAGCGGGTTTTTGCTCAGCTGGTCGACCAGGTGCGGGATTTCATGGAGCTGGTTTTTCTTGATCTCGATCAGCCGCAGGCCGCGGTCGGCGTAGGCGTTGGAGACAGCCTTGACGGTCGAGGATTTGCCGGTGCCGGCGTCGCCGTAGAGCAGGGTGTTGGCCGCAGGACGGCCTTCGATCAGGGCGAGGGTGTTGTCGATGACCATCTGGCGTTCCTTCTGGTAGCCGCCCAGCTCGTCGAGGGAGATGGCGTCGGGGTGCTTGACCGGGACGAGGGCGCCCTGCTGGATCATGAAGGTGGTGTACTTGGCGAAGACCCCGTATCCATGCTCATGGATATGGTCGAGGCGGTCGAAGTAGATCGCCGCAAAGTCCTGCTCCTTTGTTTTCCAGACCGGCAGATAGCCGTCGTACCGGATCGCAGCCCGGACATCTTCGCTGCGCAGACCGGCAATCGACTGCAAAATAGCCAGCTCCTGCCGGACTGCGTCCTCCAGCAGCGGGTCGATCTCCTTGTCTTCGGCACGCCGCAGCATATAGACATTTTCGTCCTCCAAAACGAGGCTCAGCAGATAGTCGCTGAAACAGATATTCTGCCGGAACAGCTCGGCGGCGAAATCCCCGTAGCAGAAAACGGCGGTCTCGGTGTCCTCTGCTTTTAACAGGGCGTCCAGCTTCTGTACGACCGGATCCTGCAGCAGCTGGCGGAAAACCGACAGGCTGTGCAGCTGCATCCGCATGTTGCATAAATTACTCATAGCGCATTTCCTTTCTCCGGAAACCCTGCTCGTGTGTTTCCGGATTCATCCAAAACAGCCGCAGAGATTCCCTTATTTCATTACCTGAGGTTATCATACCATAATACCGGTTGTCGGTCAAGCTGTCTGCGGTCATTTTCGTCAGATTGTGGCGAAATCCATAAGAAAACCTCTGTATTTCCGGCAGGATTTGAACGAGAACTGAATTTTTCTAAATTAGGCTGTTATCCTCTTGTTTTTTCTCATGCAGACGGGTATAATAAAGTTACGGAACATCTTTGTTTGGGAAATGCAGAGATGCTTCTGAGTGGGGAGGGAAACCCTGTGCCAAATCGTGGTTTGAATGGAAGAAATGGGGGTCTTTCAAGAGCTGCGCTGGTCATGCTGCTCATCTTTATGCTGAGCGGCTGTAACAGTGCTGCGCCCATGACCTCACCGGGGGAAACTTCGGAGACAGAAAGTTTTGCTGCAAGCGTCGTTTTGTCTGAACCGGAACCGGAAAGTGAGCTGGAAAGTGAGCCGGAATCATCCGCGCCATCTGAGCCGGAAAGCTCTTCGGAGCCGTCCGCACCGGAAAGCGCCGAACCGGAAAGTTCGGAACCGTCTGAACCGGAGTCGGAACAGCCGCCGGAATCCATGGAGGAAAGCAGCGTGCCTGAATCGGAACCGGCCGAGTCGTCTGCGGTTTCGTCGGAACCGCCTGCGGAATCTGCGGGTTCGGAAGAGAGCGCGTCTTCTTCGCCGGAACCGTCCGCACTGCCGGAAGAATCGTCGGATGCGGTCGCGGATGCGCCTGTGTCTTCTGCGGAGGAAAAGCAGCCGAAGGCGGTGCCGCTCTGGTCGCCGGAAAGCGGCTATGTCGGGGAAAGCGGGAGCGTCGATGACAGCTATTTTTCGGATGCGCTGTTTATCGGCAATTCGCGGATGCAGGGCTTTGTTCTGTACAGCGGCCTGAAAAACGTCCACGCCTACGCCGACGTCGGCCTGATGGTGGACACCGTTTTCACCAAGGAGTGCATAAGCTTAAACGGCTCCAAGGTGACTGTGGCGGATGCCCTGACGGCAACGGCAGCCGGTTACAGCAAGTTCTACCTGATGTTCGGGTTAAACGAGCTGGGGTGGAGCTCGACGAGCACCTTTGTCAAAAAATACGGCGAGATTATCGACTGTATCAGGGCGGCAAATCCGGACGCGAAGATCTATGTTCAGTCGATCATTCCGATGACGGCGGAGAAGTCTGCCCAGTCGAACTGGCTGTGCAACGAAAACGTGAACGCCTTTAACAAGCTGATCTGGCAGATGGCGTCGGATAAGGGTGTTTATTATCTGCATGTCGCCAGCGGGCTGGCGGGAGCAGATGGCGCATTGCCGGAAGATTCCTCGTCGGACGGCGTGCATCTGAACAAAACGGCCTGCGGCAAATGGCTTCAGTACCTGAAAAATCATACGGCATGAGGCGGCCTCTCTGGGAAACGAGGGGACACCAGATGAAAAAGCAAACTCTGGCCGTCTTGTTGGCGGCCCTGCTGTTTACATCCTGCAGCGGAACCAAAGTGAAGGATGTGGATATCGATGCCCTGGCGGAGAGCATTGTCACGACCGTTTCCTTCGATGATGAGCTGGAAATGATCGACGACAGTATGATCTCGATGCTGTATGACATCGATGGATATGTGGACGCGGTGCTTTACAAGGGCAGCGGCGCGACGGCTGAGGAGGTCGCCGTCTTTAAGATGGAGACCGACGCGGACGCCAAGACCGCCTGCGAGGAGGCAAAGGCTCATATCCAGTCGCAGATCGCGGCCTATGAAAGCTATATGCCGGATGAGGTCGTACGGCTGGAGGACGCGGTTGTCCGGCAGGACGGCTGCTATGTGAGCGTCGTCGTGTCGGCGGATTCGGAGACAGCTGAGAAGCTGCTGGGGGATACATTCTAAGAAACGGGGACGAAGGCCGGGCTTTCGTCCTTTTTGTTTTGCAAAAAATAAGAACCGCAGAGGGGGATGGTGTAAAACCCCTGCGGTTCTTTTTTATTGGATATCTTTGGAGGAAGATATCAGCGTAGATTATTTGCCGTTTGCTGCTCTCCAGGCATCCAGCTGGGACTGCTTCTCGTTCATGTAGGTCTGGTAGCCTGCGGCATCGAGTTTGGACTTCATCTCGGCGAGAGCCGTTTCGGAATCGATCATGCCGTATTCGATCGACTTCTTGTATTCGTCGTATACGTTGGTCAGAGCGGTGTATTCGTTGGCAACCGGAGACTTGTCGAAGGAGAAGCCGGAAGCTTCGGAAACGATCGCGTTTTCATTGAATTCTTCGTAAACATCCCAGAGGTTTGTGGGGTTGCCGTATTCGGGCATAGCCAGGAACTGGCCGGGAGCCAGCCACTGCAGCGCATGGTTATATTCTGCATTTTCCACAAACTTCGCGGTGCCGTCGATCTCTTCAAAGTCAACGCCCTTTTCGCCCCACTTGAACAGCTCGTTCCATTCGGAAGAGGTGTACATGAAGTTTAAGTACTGCATGGCTGCGACGACGTCGCCGGTGTTGGAGCAGATGCACCAGGGCATCGCAGCGATGGAGTTGCTGGCGGTGAAGTCAGGGCCGCCGAGAACGATGGTGATATCCATACCGCAGAGGGTGGATTCCTGAATCTTGGAGCCGGGTTTGTAGTTGGTGATGTAGGACATCAGCGAACCGGCCTGTACGCGGGAGTTGGCGGCGGTGGTGTCGGTCAGCTCAGCGGGATTGATGCAGCCGTATTCGAACAGCTCGCGCATACCATGAACCATTTCCAGATAGGAGTCATCCGAGAACCAGTCGACAACATCCCCTGTTCCGTAGTTAGCCAGAACGCCGAAATAGTCGCCACCCAGGGCGTCAACGTCGGTCCAGCCCTGCTGCAGACCGCCGGGAGCAAAGGTGTCCAGGTCGGGGTTTGCGTCATGGGTTGCTTTCAGGATGGTGATCAGGTCTTCCAGGCCGTTGACTCTCCAGACGTCGCTCTCCAGATCGGGGACGAGATCCATATAGTCAGCAGCGTTCTTCAGATATTCGGTGCCGATGGCCAGAGCGAAGCGGCCCTGTGCGTTTTCTTTCTGCTGAGAAACGCCGTACAGTACGCCGTCAGCGCTGCGGCAGGCGTTCAGAACGTCCCAGCCCATGGTGTCGATGATGCCGGAGCCGTAGGTCTCGAGCAGGTTGTAGCCGTCGACTTCCTGTTCAAAATCTTCCCAGTAGTCGTTGGTGATGCCGTTGGTGTAGCCGACGCCGATGGAGGAAATGATATCCAGCTGCTCACCGCCGGAGATCGCCAGGGTGATGGTCTGGTTGCGGTTTGCAAAGTCGGTGATCTGCATATCGACCTGCAGGTTCAGAGCCGGGATGGTCAGTTCGTTCATCTTTTCGACGATGCGGTCGATGCCGTCCAGGGAGCCGCTGTAGGTCGGCCAGTTTACGACGACGGTCTGGGGTTCGGTGCGGGCTGCAATCGCTTCGGCAGCGGGGTCAGCGGCGGTTTCGCCTGCGTCCGCAGATGCTTCAGAGGAGGAAGCCGCGGAAGAGGTTCCGGCAGAAGCAGCGGTGGAAGAACTGCTGCCGGAAGAAGCAGTGTCGTTGCTGCCGCAGGAAGCGAGGCTTGCTGCCATAGCTGCTGCGAGAAGTGCTGCGAAAATTCTCTTTTTCATAGTTTTCGTCCTTTCCGTCTTTTGACGTGACTAAAAATCATGTAAATATATGTAAAATATTTACACATAAAATTTACATGAACAAGTTTTAATTACATAATAATACAATAGTTATTAGTTGTCAATCTGTTTCGGACAAGAACGCAGAAAAGTACAAAATTGCAGCAGAAAAATGACAAAAACCCGGCAGCAGTCTGTGCTCAGAACACATCCCGCTGCCGGGAAAATAGTTTAATCAAAATATAAGTTAAAAATTAAGTATTTATACGCATACCGTCGTAAGAGACGATCAGCCCGTCCTTTTCTGCGACCGGCACCAGATGGTCATAACAGATCCCGTCGTTGTGGGAGAAATGGTTGATGACAAAGACGGTCTTTTCGTTGCAGACGCCCATTTCGATGAGCCGCGCCTTGACCTCAAGGTTGTCCGGAAGGCCCATATGTCCGCCGCGCAGACCCACTTTCCGTCTGCCGCAGGTACCGTCCATGCTGACAAGGTCGATATGCCCGGCTTTTCCCAGGAAATCCCAGACCTCGGGGTAAAAATACCCGGTGTCATGCCCGTAGAGCAGCTTTTTGCCGCCCTCTTCGATCAGGTAGATATAGGGATGGGGCGTGTTTCCGCCGCCGTCCAACTCATGCATATGGTTTGCCGGGAGCGGGGTGACGGTGTACGGCCCGGCCTGCACAGGGGTGAAGGCGGAGAGAATGTGGAAGTGGATGGCGTCCAGTGTGTCCCGGTTTGCCTCCCAGCCGATCTTGTCAAACAGTCCCTTCGTCCCCTCGGCGCAGTAGACGTCCAGCTCCGGGGACACCATGCCGTGGCTGTAATAAGAGCCGCGGATGGTCAGCTCCTGGGGATAAAAATGGTCCATATGCCAATGGGTCACAAAAAGGTAGCGGACTTTGGTCAGGTCCAGCCCGTTTGCCAGCTTGTGCAGATAGGTGTCCGGCGGCAGGTCGAGCAGCAGGTCGTCGTTCACAAGCGCCTGCGAGCGGGTGCGGATGTTGCGTCCGCCGAGACGGGCTGCTTCTTTGCAGTTTTCGCAGTTACAGAAGACCGCGGGCCAGCCCTCTGCCGCTGCGGTGCCGAGATAGGTCAGTTTCATAAAAAGCGCTCCTTAGTATGTATTCTTCCGGAAACCGGCAAAGGACGGTGCGATGAACGGGATGACCCGGTCCGGGGTCCCGGGGATGCCGTTTTCGTCGATGGGCAGGAAGGTGATGCTGTTGCTGCGCTGGTTGCAGCTGATGATGTGGCTTTCGTCCGGGATCAGGGAGATATCCCGCGGCCAGTCGCCGCAGACAGGCGCCTCGGTCAGCCGGGTAAGCCCTGTGGGAGTATCAGCGCCGGTCGCAAAAACGGTGATGGTGTTGGCACCTCGGTTGCCCACATAGAGCCGCGTCCCGGCTTTGTTCATGACCAGGCCCGAATGATAGCTCTTCATGACATAATCCGCCGTCAGGGACGGGATTTTGCCCAGCAGTACCGGCATCTCGCCGGACATATCAAAGCTGTAGACAACGTTTTGGTATTCAGTTGTCGCGTACAGCCGCTGCTGGTCTTCCCGCAGCAGCAGATGGCGGATGCCGTCGCCCTCAGTCAGCTGGACAAACCGCTCGTTTTGCAGGGAGCCGTCCTCCGCTATATCATAGAGGTAGAGCCGGTCGAGGGCGATGTTGGAAACATAAGCGGTCGTTTCAGCGGCGTTCGCGATGATGCAGTGGGCGCGGGTGAGTCCATTATCCGGTGCGTCCTGATGGATATAGGAGCGCATCTCGCCGAAACCGTTTTCGGTCACCTGCAGCGTGAAGATATCGCCGCTGCCGTAGCAGGCTCCGGCGACGACCCGGTGCTTTTCCCACCAGGAGAGGTGGCAGAAAGCGGTCCCGTCGATCTGACGGCTGTCCAGCAGGGAAAGGGTTTCGCCCTCGATTTTAAAGAGCATCACCGCGCCGGAATTATCGTCCTCTTTGCAGGCGATCAGCCGGCCGTCGTCCGTCTCGGCCAGCCAGGAAAGCCCGGGCGTTAAGTCGGTGCAGCGCGTCTGGGGGAAAACGTCGGGATCGTAAAGCATCAGGGAGGGGAGCGGTGTACCGCCGTTCTGTCCGCCATATCCGGAAAACCAATACTGCATATCGTTTACCAATCCTTTCAAAAATATAGGCCAGGGAACCTCTGAATTAATGTTTTTTCCCCCGCCGGAGGCGGGGGAAAAGCCTCTTGGACACGTCTCCGAAAAAGAGGAAAACCGATTAAATCAGAGCTTCCCTAGATTCTTCTATATGTATAGTAACACATTTCGGGGAAGTATACAATAATTTCCGGATAATTTTGTCAGCATACAGCTCTTGACTTTTTGGCTTTAAAGCATTATACTAGAATCACGCTCATTTACGATTAAAAGCTTTAAAGCGTAAAAGCGATAGAAAATAAGTATTTATCGGGAATTTTTTGTTTCATCTGCCGTCTGCATGGCAGCGTGATTCCCGGGGAATAAAGGAGAAAAGATATGTCTATGGAAATGATCCGCGTGCTGCCCGACCCTGAAGCGATTAAAGTGCAGTACGCCCTGTCGGAAGAGCTGACCCGGAAAAAAGCCGAAAGAGACGCGGAGATCGCGAAGGTCTTTACGGGCGAATCGGACAAGTTTATCATGATCATCGGGCCCTGCTCGGCCGACCGGCAGGACGCGGTGCTGGAATATATTCACCGGCTGGCGAGAGTGCAGGAGCAGGTGAAGGACAAAATCCTGATCATTCCCCGCATCTACACCAACAAACCCCGCACCACCGGCGACGGCTACAAGGGTATGC
>CAMAJC010000075.1 GCA_945835425.1 uncultured Clostridia bacterium | reverse complement strand
TGTTATCCTGTCCATGGACATAAAAACAGGGGCGCTGTGCTGTGCGCACGGCTGAGACTCGGATGAGGACCCTTCAACCCGATCCAGATAATGCTGGCGTGGGAAGTTTTTAACGAAAAGCTGTTAGAAACCTGCGCCGCGCATCTGCGGCGTTTTTCTTTTGCCATGAAACGCCGGGATAAGCGGGGTTATGTACTATCAATCAAAGGAAGTCTTTTTATGAGCAAGACTGTCACCAAAACCCAGCTCCTCGTTGAGGGCGCACTGATGATCGCTCTGGCGACCATCCTCTCTTACATCAAGCTTTTCTCCCTGCCGTACGGCGGCGCAATCACCCTCGAGATGATTCCGCTCGTCCTGATGGCGTACCGCAACGGCACCAAATGGGGTGTTTTCACCGCGTTTGTCCATTCGGTTCTGCAGCTGATTATCGGCTTTAGTAACGTCATGTACTGCCCGACCCTGCTGACCCAGATCGGCTGCATCCTCCTGGACTATATCCTCGCTTTCTCGGTCTTAGGCCTTGCAAAATTTTTTGCCGACCTGTTCGGTGAGAAGAAAGTGCTGGGCGTGGCGCTGGGCGCTGCAATCGTCTGCCTGATCCGGTTTGCCTGCAGCTTCCTCTCCGGCGTGCTCATCTGGGGCGAATATATGCCCGATACCTTCACCAACGTCTGGTGGTACAGCTTCGTCTACAACGGCTCCTACATGATCCCGAACGCGATCATCACCGCCGTTATCGCCGCAGTCCTGTATAAGGCAGTCCCGAAGTTCTTTCACGCAAAATAAAATGCAAAAACGCCTCCCGTTCCGGTCTGGAATGAGAGGCGTTTTCAGACTGCCGAAAGAGTAACCTATTGATGATTCGTAGTTGTAGCGGCGACCTGTGGTCGCCACCGACATCAGCCAAATATCTGGTTTCTTATGCACAGTAATTAAGCAATTCGTAAATTGCACCAATTCGGTGGCGGTCGCAGACCGCCGCTACAAGCAAATAATTGTTATGTTTGATTATTTTGACTTTATCCACAAGCCAAAACGCCGCTTGCTCCATGCCGGAACAGGTGGCGTTTGTTATTCATTCATCTTCCCATTGGTTGGGGATAATCCTGCAGCAGCAGCGCGGTCATTCCTTTCGCCGAAAAGCGCTTGTCCGTCTCAAAGATGTCCAGCAGCTGCGCCACATTTTCCTCGTCGTGCTCGACCTCGCGGGAATAGAGCCGCGCAAGCGTGAGCAGCTCCTCCTGCCCGCAGCCCTGTCCCAAGAGCCGCACGGCCAAAAGGCTATTGATGCACAGCTTCATATACCCCAGCGCCGAGCCGCCGTAAGCGCTTCTGAGCAGATACCGGTAGAGAAACGCCGTCAAAAACTGCGTCTCAAACTCCGCGTCCAGCGGCCTTATCCGCACAAGCGGCTCCATTTCCAGCTCCCGCACCTTTCTTTCCAGCCGCACCTTCCATTCCGGCCGCAAAATAGACAGGGAAATGAGCGTCTCCGGCAGCAGCTTATACGCCATCGGCTCCACTCCGGCGCATTTCCGGCAGCAGCTTTGCAGCTCGCCCATCATCCTGTGCGGGTCAAACCGCGCGGTCAGCCCCTCGATTTCTCCGTATTTTTCTTTATGCAGTTTTTTCTGTCCCTTCTTCGCCAGCCGCAGCAGCAGCGCGCACCGCTCGTCCACCGGCAGCGGCGCCGCCTGCGCCAGCGATAACGCCGTTTCCCGCAGCTGCCGCACCGCAAAGTACCGCTCAGCGTCCAGATCGTTTAAAGACGGCGGCACGCTGGAGTCATCCTCTGTCAGAAAGGCGACCTTTCCTTTGTGGGTCAGGACAATCCGCGCGGCCTCAGGGCAGGAGAGGGAAAGCCCGATTTCCCGCACGCCGCCGTATTCCCCGATAAACCGCGGATAAAGATGACAGGTGCGGCACAGCCCCTCTTCGCCCAGCTCCTTCTGAATATCGCACAGCCCGCTCCCATCGAGGAAAGGGCAGCGCCCGTCGGAAGCCGCACGGAAGATCAGGTCGCCGCCGTCTTTGCCCATCGCCTGCCGGATGCGCTCCCGCAGGCGGCTGTGTTCCTCGCCCAGCTGTTCATATCTGTCCGCCGCTTCCTCGTCCAAAACGACTTCCCATCCCGCGCAGCAGGTGTCCGGGCAGCCGTCCGCCAGGCAATGGAACTCGGCAAAATATTGAGGAAATACAATCTTCATGACAACCACCCTTTGTATTTTAATGAATAGTGAATAATGAAGAATGAATAATGAATAATGAAGGTATGGCGCGGTTCGCGGTGTCATACGACGCCTTAAGCTTTTGTTTCCGGGGCCGTACGGCATGGCCCCGGATTTTCTGTTCCCTCATCGGTCACAGAAAACCACAAAACCTGCGCCATGATTTTAATAGCGCCGTTTCCGCATGGAAAATCGTAATTTTCGTAAGTTATGCACACGCTCCCGCATTTTGCGTCGTGAATATAAAGAAAACGGCGAGCGGTGAAACGCCCTATTTTTATGTGCAGCTGCCGTGCGTGGAAACACCTATTCAATCATGCGCCGAACCGGCGCATACCATAATTATTCATTCTTCATTATTCACTATTCATTATTCATTTTATGTTACGCCCTCCAGGCGGGACAGAATCCGTTCCAGTTCGTCGATGTTCCGGTCGTACTGGGGAAGGAAATCTTCATGGAAGTCCAGGTTGAGATAGAGCGCCTTTTCAATTTTGCGGTGCAGGTACTTCATTTCAATGGGCCGCAGCCGCTTCTCCAGCCCCTTCACCCGCGAAATCAGCGCAAGGCAGTCCCGCGCCCAGCGGATGTCCAGCGGTTCCCGCTCCCGGATGCCGAAGCCGTCGAGGTACTGCGAAAGGGTCAGCTGCACCTTCTCGCCGCTGCAGCCGGTGTCCTGGGCAAAATAGCTGACGGCTTTTTCGATGTCCGCAGGGTCGTCCGGGTTCATCCCCTGCCATGTGCGGATGGTCTGCCCCAGCGGATAAAGGGCGCAGACCAGCGGCTTTCCGTCGTGGATGGCGCAGCGGTTTTCGGCAGTAAAGAACGGGCAGTTGCCGCTCTCCTTCCGCGGAGCCAGCCGCACGACGGGGATATGGGTCGACGCGCCGACGAATTTCTGGCAGAAAGCGTGGATGACGATCTCCGGCGGCAGGGATAAACGCCTGCATATCCGGTAGAGGTCATACCCCGACAGGACAATGTCGTCCCGTTTGCGGCAGCAGTCCCCGCACCCGGCGCACTGAAAGGAAAAATCACCGTCCCGCGGGATGTCGGTGCAGCCCTTTTCGGCGCCGTCCATGCCGCCGAGGTCAATCGTTTTGCGCATAGTTTTCTCCTTAAAAACAGCCTCACCTCCATGGGGAAGCAAGGCTGTTTATTTTTATGTTCATTTGGCCGGTGCAGCCCGGCAGGGTTTCCGCCCCTGCGGGAATTTGGTGGCGACCGTAGGTGTTTGTGGTGAACATATCCTATAGACAATTTCTATAAGCATATCCCATTTTATATGTACAACCGCAAAAAAACTTGTTAGCGGAAATTTGGTGGCGACCGCAGGTCGCCGCTACAGGCAAGGTTTTGCGGCCCGCATATCCTGCGTACATTACGCGACCGTCGCCGGTTGCCAACAACTGACAATAAACTTTCCTGTTTCCATCCTGTAGCGGCGGTCTGTGACCGCCACCAATAAAGCAGAAAAGTCAGTTCTTGAGGCTCTGCAAGGGTGCCGGAATCCGGCCTCCCCGATGGATAAACACGTCCGGCGAGGTGTAGTTGACCTTCATGACCGGGCCAGCACCTAAGAGTCCGCCGAAGGACAGTTCGTCGCCGATTTTCTTGCCGATAGCCGGAATCACGCGGACAGCGGTGGTCTTGGAGTTGACCATGCCGATGGCGGCTTCGTCGGCGATGATGGCCGAGACGATCTCCGGGGTGGTGTCGCCCGGCAGGACGATCATGTCCAGACCGACCGAGCATACCGCCGTCATGGCCTCCAGCTTCTCCAGCAGGAGGTTCCCGCAGCGTGCCGCGTCGATCATGCCCGCATCCTCCGAAACGGGGATGAATGCGCCCGACAGGCCGCCGACATGGGACGAAGCCATGACGCCGCCCTTTTTGACCGCGTCGTTGAGCAGCGCCAGCGCCGCCGTCGTGCCGTGGCAGCCGCACATCTCAAGGCCCATCTCCTCCAGAATATGAGCGACCGAATCGCCGACCGCAGGGGTAGGAGCCAGAGACAGGTCAACAATGCCGAAGGGCACGCCCAGCTTCTGGGACGCTTCCTTGCCGACCAGCTGGCCCATACGGGTGATCTTGAAGGCGGTGCGCTTGACGAGGTCGGCGACCTCGGTCAGATCCGCGTCCTTCGGGAGTTTCGCGAGCGCCGCGCGGACAACGCCAGGCCCGGAAACGCCGACGTTAATTTCGCAGTCAGGCTCGCCGACGCCGTGGAACGCGCCTGCCATAAAGGGGTTGTCCTCGACGGCGTTGCAGAAAACGACCAGCTTGGCCGCGCCGATGCAGTTGCGGTCGGCGGTCAGCTGTGCGGTGCGGACGACGATTTCGCCCATCCGCTTGACCGCGTCCATATTGATACCGGCCTTGGTGGAGCCGACGTTGACCGACGAGCAGAGGTGGTCGGTGACGGTCAGCGCCTCGGGAATCGAGTCGATCAGCGCCTTGTCGCCCGCAGCAAAGCCCTTCTGAACCAGCGCGGAATAGCCGCCGATGAAGTTGACGCCGCAGGCCGCCGCGCATTTTTCCAGCGCCAGAGCGTACTTGACCGGGTTGCCGCCGGAGACCGCCAGCGGAATGGAGACCGGGGTGACGGAGATGCGCTTGTTGACGATCGGGATGCCGTATTTCTTTTCAATTTCCTCGCCGGTCGCGACGAGGTGCTCGGCCTTGCGGCAGACCTTTTCGTATATCTTCTCGCAGCTGCGGTCGATGTCGGTGTCGCAGCAGTCGAGCAGGGAAATGCCCATGGTTATTGTACGGATGTCCAGATTCTCCTCCTGAATCATCTGGATCGTTTCCATAATATCATTTACGTTCAGCAAACAGACTCCCCCTTTGGGTAATAAATGAATAGTGAATAATTAATAATGAATAATGAAGCGGTCACGGACCGCCTTTATTCGCCGCGGCCTGAATATCCCGCGGGCTGACTGGGTAAGACTGTTCGGCAAGCTCACAGTCTTCGTACCTCCGTCCACGCAAGTACCGTTTATTGCTCATTGTCCCTAATGGTCAGTGTTTCATTCAATGTGCCGCCTGGCGGCACACCATAATTATTCATTTTTCATTATTCACTATTCATTCTTCATTAATTATATTTTGTGCATGGAGTTGAAGATATCCTCGTGCATGACATGGATAACGAGGCCGGCATCTTTGCCGTAGCCGGTGACTTCATCGGAGAAGTCGGAGAAGGTGACGGTCATTTTGGAGATATCGACCATCATGACCATGACGAACATATCCTGCAGGATGGTCTGGGTGACGTCGACGACGTTGACCTGCGACGCGGCGCAGAGGGAACTGACTTTGGCGAGGATGCCGACGGTATCTTTGCCGACGACCGAAATAATAGCGCGCATAAGCTGCCTCCTAATTCTGTTCAGTGCATAATCCATCCCGCAAGGCGCAGGACGGCTTTATTTTCCTTATTATAACGAAAATCGCCCGCAAATGCAAGACTTTGCCCGTTTAAAACGGGAGCATGGGCGAAAACTGTTTGATTTGCCAAAAATCGGCGTTTTTTGCGGGAACAGGATGGAATATTCGCCAGCAGGATTCGGGCATATTCGCGCCGCCGGACGGGTACAATAAATTGGAAGATAACAGAGAATAGATAACAGGGAACAGATAACCGAAAAGGTATTCGCCGAAAATTAAATGAGCACCGCAGGTGCGTTCCTTACTTATTCACTATTCACTATTACCTATTACTTCAAATCGGGGGTATCGGGATGCAGGACGAGCGGGATGAGGAAAAGCTGATGGACGGGATAGCCGAGACGCTGGCGAAAATGGAGGACGATACGCCGCTGCCGGACGAGGAAATTGTCACGCCCTTTTGGAGCCGGCATCTGTTCGGCGACGGAAAAATCGGGGAAGGGAAGGCGCTGCCGGGGTTTGCGGTATTTTGTCTGACGTTTTTGTGCAGTCTGCTGCTGCTGGTCGGGGTCATGTACAGTGTTCTGCGGCTGACCAGCAAAAACGGCACCCTTTTCGGCAGCAGCACGGCTGCGGAGAGCGTGCCTGCCGGGGACGCAGACCTGTCCCTGGATTATTATCACCCGGAGATGAGCGATGATTACCGGCTGCTGGTCGTCTGCGACGGTGCGGAGACAGCCGGAGCCGTCCCGGTCTCGCAGGAGGTAAGCGGAGACCTGCCCGTCTTTTTCTGGGTGCTGCGGATCGACCCGCGCAACGGGGTTTTGACGATTTTGTCCCTGCCCGGCGATACCCGGACGGAGGAAGGGACGCTGGCGGAAGCAGCGGGAAATAATGGAGCCCGGGCAGTGTCGGCGGTGGAAAAGCTGCTGGGCGAAGGGAGCATCGATAAATATCTGCTGCTGCGCCATGAAGACGCAGCCGACCTCATCACCGAGCTGGGCGGCATGGAATGGGAGTTTTCCGACCGCTATCGGAGCGACTCCCTCGATATCCCGGTCGGACGGCACCTGCTGGACGGCGGTACGGTGCTGCGGCTGATGGCGGACGGCGACGGCGGCGCCAAGGCGGTTCCCGGCAGCGCCGATATCCTCTGCGCCCTCCTTGGCCAGCGGTTCACGGAAGACGCCTTTAACAAAAACGACAGCCTTTTCCAGACCCTCGCCGCGCACAGCACCGGCGACATCTCGGTCATGGATTATTATGACGGCAAAAAATTCCTCCGCTGGTACCTGCACATGAAGGCAGGATGCCGGACGGTGACTTTATCGGGCGAGCGGACGGAGGAGGGCGTGCTCCTGTCCGACGGTGAGATTCAGCTGGCCAGAGATAAGCTCGGGATAAAGTAAGCCGCACCCCAGACCGCCGCGATTCCCAGGGCGATCAGCCCCATCCGCAGGGTGTAACGGAGCGCGCTCATGCTGTCCGGCCTCCGTTTTCCGGCGGTCAGCTGGGAGAAGATGCTGCTTCCCATCCGGACGGCCTGACAGCCTCCGTACACCAGCAGGGTCAGGGTCAGCGCCTGCGGGATGAGGATAAGCAGCTCCTCCTGTCCCCATTTCCCGGCTTCCCAGACCGCCGCCGCCGTGCACCCGGCGCCGATGCCGCGCACCAGAATCAGCGCAAACACCCCCGGCTGTCCCACGGCGCACATCCCGCAGACCCACAGCAATATGAGCAGCAATATCCCGATGCCTGCCTGCAAAAAAGCGGCCTGTAAGGAGATGCTGCCGAGCAGCCCGGTTTTGGTGAGCGCGTCCGCCGCCTGTTCCGCGCCGGTTATCAGCATATCGCCGATGATGTCCGAGCGGTACCTGCACCCGAGCGCGATTCCTGCCGCCGCGATGCCCCAGATGGCCGCGGGAAGGAAGGGCGAACGGGCTTTTTCGTCTGCCGCGGAAACGGCGGAGACGCTGCGAAGGGTGCTTTCGGTCTGCTGCACCGGCTCGTTATCCGGGCTGGCCGCAGCCTCGTCCATGGCCGGGACAGGCGGGTAGGTAAAAGGTGCAGTCCCGGT
>CAMAJC010000074.1 GCA_945835425.1 uncultured Clostridia bacterium | reverse complement strand
TGGTGGAGTCGCTCCGCTCCAGGCGGACGACCTGGCCGCCGCAGATAATCTCAAATTTGCCAAATGTCTGAATATGAATTCTGTCCATTTTTACATCCATTTTCCGTCCCTGCGCGGTATCTGCGCAGCAAAACGGCGCCTGAAAAGCTTCCAGACGAATTCCTCTCTCTCTTTATTGGAAATATAAATAAATGCTAAAAGATAGTATATCACAAAAGCGCTGTTTTGTCTTGCATATTTTTTGACAGATTCCATCTTCGTTTCATTGCACAAAAATATTGCCGAAGACGCCGGATAAAATCGGCTTGCCTTCATGGATTATACACAAAAGCCCACTGGATCATAACAGAAAAGACGCTGCCCGGCTTCAGGCAGCGTCTTTTTTGCACGGAAATTACTTCGTCATGTTCTCAATCATATCATGGCACTTGTCGATGAAAGCGTCCATCGACAGGGTCTCCTGGGAACCGTCGCGGGCACGGATCGAGACATTGCCGGTCTCGGCCTCTTTGTCGCCGAGGATCATCATGAAGGGCACCTTTTCCATCTGCGCCTGACGGATCTTGAAGCCGATCTTTTCGGAACGGGTGTCGATCTCGGTGCGGATGCCGGCGTCTTCAAGGGCCTGCTGAGCTTTCTTTGCAAAGTCCATATACTTCTCGGAGATGGGCAGAACCTTGACCTGAACGGGAGCAAGCCACATGGGGAATGCGCCTGCAAAGTGCTCGATCAGGATACCGATAAACCGCTCGACAGAGCCGAGTACGACGCGGTGGATCATGATCGGGCGGTGTTTCTCGCCGTCTGCGCCGGTGTAGGTCAGGTCAAAGCGCTGGGGCAGCTGGAAGTCCAGCTGGATGGTGCCGCACTGCCAGGTACGGCCGATGCAGTCGGTCAGATGGAAGTCGATCTTGGGGCCGTAGAACGCGCCGTCGCCTTCGTTGACGACATAAGGGAGTCCCAGCTCGTCCAGAGCGGAGCGCAGGCCGTCGGTCGCTGCTTCCCAGTCCTCGTCGCTGCCCATGGAATCCTCGGGTCTGGTGGACAGCTCGACATGGTACTTGAAGCCGAACAGCGAATAAACCTGGTCGATCAGGGCGACAACGCCTTTGATCTCGTCCTTGATCTGGTCAGGGGTCATGAAGATGTGGGCGTCGTCCTGGGTGAAGCAGCGGACGCGCATCAGGCCGTGGAGCTGGCCGGATTTCTCATGGCGGTGTACCAGGCCCAGCTCGCCGACGCGCATCGGCAGGTCGCGGTAGGAGCGCGGCTCGGATGCGTAAACCAGAACGCCGCCGGGGCAGTTCATCGGCTTAATCGCGTAGTCTTCGTCGTCGATGACGGTGGTGTACATATTATCCTTGTAGTGATCCCAGTGGCCGGAAGTCTCCCACAGGCTGCGGTTGAGGATGATGGGAGTCGAAACCTCGACATAGCCTGCCTTTTTGTGGATTTTTCTCCAGTAATCCAGCAGGGTGTTTTTCAGGGTCATGCCCTTGGGCAGGAAGAACGGGAAACCGGGGCCTGCATCGTGCATCATAAAGAGGCCAAGCTCACGGCCGAGCTTACGATGGTCGCGCTTTTTCGCCTCTTCCATCATGGTGATATAGGCGTCCAGCTCCTCTTTCTTGGCGAAAGCGGTGGCGTAGATACGGGTCAGCATCTTGTTCTTTTCGCTGCCGCGCCAGTAAGCGCCTGCAATGCTCATCAGCTTGTAAGCCTTGCCGACGTCCTTGGTGTTCATCAGGTGGGGACCGGCGCAGAGGTCGGTGAAATCGCCCTGTTTATAGAAGCTGATGACTGCGTCTTCCGGCAGGTCCTGAATCAGCTCGACCTTATAGGGCTCGCCTTTTTCCTCCATCATGGCGATGGCTTCGGCGCGGGGCAGCTCAAAGCGTTCCAGCGGCAGGGCTTCCTTGATGATCTTTTTCATCTCCGCTTCGATCTTCGGGAGGTCGTCGGCGGTGATGGGGGTGACAGGGTCGATGTCATAGTAGAAGCCATCGGCGATGGAAGGGCCGATTGCCAGCTTGGCGTCCGGCCAGAGGCGCTTGATCGCCTGGGCCATGACATGGGACGCGGTGTGGCGGAGAGTCGAAAGACCGGCCTCGTCCTTGGCGGTGAGGATATTGAGGGTTACGTCATGGTCGATAACGGTGCGCAGGTCGACTGCTTCCCCGTCGATCTCGGCGGCACAGGCGACGCGGGCAAGACCGGCACTTAAATCCTGCGCGACTTCGATAGCGGAGAGGGCGTGGTCATACTCTTTGACCGAGCCGTCTTTGAGGGTGATTTTCAGCATGTTGATACATCCTTTCTTTTATAGACTGCGGGATGAAGTTCATTTCAAAATAAAAACGCTCCACCCCAGAAAACTGGGATGAAGCGATAAGCTCCACGGTTCCACCCGGATTTCGCTTTCCACTCTATGCCGCCGGGAAACAGCAGGCATCTCAGAAAACGACACTCTTAACGCGCGATAACGGCCGCTCGCCGTCGCAGTTCACTGCGCCCTCCGGGGTGGTGGCGGTTTCCAAAACGTCGGGAGCAGTTACAGCAGCTCTGCCCCTCTCTGAACCGGTCTTGCCGGAAAGCGCGTCCCCTTCTGCGGTTTATGTTTATCATAGCACCGGGAAGGCCGATTGTCAAGGGAAGAAACCGAATTTTTCGCAGATAATTTGCCGGCGAAATGCTTGTTTATTTTGCCTGCGGATATCCTGTTTTGATGCCTGCTTGCATCGCGGCGGGCTGAGAGCAGCCCGCCCTACCGATATACAATCATAGCAATATGTAAACTGTTTTGCCTTGTCAGGACCGTGCGCGAAACTGAATATAATTGGACAAAATCCGGCCCATCCGCTATAATAATGAAATAGGGAATTTCTGATTGAATCAATTATGTTCCTTTTTGAAAACGGCTTCATGGAGGTTTATCTCCGCTTTCGGCGGGGATAAACCAATAAAATAGAGGTTCCACAGACTGAAAAGAATGGAGAAAAAACGGTGGATATTTTGCATCTCCTGGAGGAAAAAGGCGTACATTTGACTACACAGCAGCGGCAGGGGCTAAACCTCGACGGCAAGCCGATGCTGCTGCTTGCTGTGCCCGGGTCGGGCAAGACGACGGTGCTCGTTGCCCGGATTGCGGCGCAGCTCTACAGCGGCATCCCGGCCGGGAAGATACTGAATCTCACCTTCTCCCGGGAATCAGCCAGGGATATGGCAAGGCGGTTTTCCGCACTTTTCCCGGAGCAGAAGCCGCCCCGTTTTTCGACCATCCACAGCCTTTGCTACTCGGTTCTGCGGGAATATGCGGAACAAAATGGGCGCATCGTCCCGACGCTGACCGGTTCCGACGGCGCGCCCTCCTCCAGCGCGATTTTGCGGGAGGTGCTGCGGGAAAAGTCCAGTGAGTTTATCGAGGAGGAAGACCTTGCAGACGCGCTAAACTGCATCGGGCTGATCAAAAACCGGATGCTGACCCGGTCGGAGATGGGCGACGTCGCCTGTGCGCTGCCGGGGCTGCCGGAGCTGTACGACCGGTATCAGGCGCGTAAAAGCGAGCTCGGGCTGATGGATTACGACGATATCCTCCTCTACGCCCTGACCTTTTTGCAGAAGATATCGGGGCTTTTGAGCCTCTTCCGGGCGCGCTACCCGTACATCAACGTCGACGAAAGCCAGGATATTTCCAAGGTGCAGCTGGAAATATTAAAACTGCTCTCTCCGGACGGGAAAAACCTCTTTATGGTCGGGGACGAGGATCAGTCGATTTACGGATTCAGAGGCGCCTACCCGGAAGGGATTCTCGGTTTTGAGCGGCAGTTCCCCGGCGCAGTCATAGCCCGGATGGAGGACAATTTCCGCTCCCGGCCGGAAATCCTGACCCTCTGCGAAGGGTTTATCCGCTTAAACCGCGAGCGGTACGACAAGGCGCTGCGGACCGGTCGGGAAAGCTTGCCGGGAGCGGTAGTGCCTTTCCGCCCGGCTTACCCGGAAAAAGCGATGGAGCGGATTTTGGCGGCTGTTTCTTCCTTAAAAGAAGGAGAAAACCTCGGCATCCTCTACCGCAACAACCTCTCGGCGTTCCCGGTGGCCGACCTTCTGCAACTGGCAGAGGTGCCGTTCACCGTAACGGCGTCGCCGGTGACGCTCATACGGTATCATGTCAAGGTCGCCTGCGAGCTGCTCCAGATGGCGGACCAGCCCTTTAACCGGGAACTGTTCGCCTCGATGACCTGTCTCGACCTTCCGGCAAGCGTCCGGGAAGAGGTGCTGCGGGCATTGGGCGGAAACGCTTCTTTCCCCGAGCTGCTGGAGATGTGCATGGACGAAAAAAGCAGGAAACTCGGAAAAGTATTGCGTGAGATCAAAGGGCTTTCCCCGGAGGACGGGCTGCGGATTGTCGAAAAGGAACTGAAGACCGGGAAGTTTCTCCTTGCAAAAGCGCTCTCGCCGGATGACCCGGGAGCGGCTCTGCGCAGCAGCATCTTCCGGCAGCTGTGCAGGCGGGTAAGTTCGACATCTGAGCTGATCGCCCGCATCAAAAACCTGGAAAACTCTCTTAAAAATCCGTCGCGCCCGGAAGATGCAGCCGTTCATCTGACGACCATCCATTCGGCCAAAGGGCTGGAATTTGACCATGTGCTGCTGCTGGACTGCTGCGAAGGGATTCTGCCCGGGAAGACCGCCCTGGACAAGACGGGCAGCGAGGCGGCAAACCGTGCCTATTATGAGGAAGTGCGGCTGTTTTATGTGGCGGCGACCAGAGCGCGGGAAACGCTGACCCTGTTTTATCCGGCAAAGTCCGAAAAAGGGCTGGCTCCCTCCCGGTTTTTGCAGGCGTTTTTAAACCCGGAGCACCCGGCTGCCCATGCGGCCGGACAGGAAATCAGCCTCCGACCCGGCGACCGGGTGCGGCATGAAAAGCTGGGCGAAGGGAAGGTCGTTTCGATCGACGGCGATACCCTGACCGTCTCGTTCAAAGCCGGGCTGATCAGCCGCATCCGCTCCCTCTCGCTCTCCTATTGTGTCCAGCAAAAACTGCTGGTCAAAATGGAAAACGCTGATTAAATGGTATTTTTGACAGGGAAAATGTAAAAAAATGCAGTTTTCCTGTAGACTTTCGGTCAGTGAAGCCCTTTTTCCGTTATTTTGAACAGAACTGACCCTTTATGCGGAAAATAGTTTGGAAGATATTGTTTTGCAGGTTTCTAAAAAATAACTTGCAAATTTCTGCGTTTTGGTGTATGATATCAGTACACGAGATTTTCAGGAGACGCTGCTGATGCGCTTGCAGCCGGCCTGTAAAATAAGATAAACTGACAGAAAAACAAGCTGCGCTGTCAGACTGATATGATAATGGAGGTTCTGCTTCAATGACCAGTTACAATGAGATGTCCAAGGAACAGCTGAAAAGTGAATCCGAAGCCCTGCAGAAAGCTTATAATGATTACAAGGCGCTCGGTTTAAAACTGGATATGTCCCGCGGCAAGCCCAGCCCTGAACAGCTGGATCTGTCCATGGGAATGCTGGATGTGCTGAAAAGCACCGACTCGATGATCCTCGAAAACGGCATGGACGCCAGAAACTACGGCCAGCTGGAGGGCATCCCCGAAGCGAGAACCCTTTTCGCCGAGATCATGGGCATCGACCGGGACGAGGTCTTCATCTGCGGCAACTCCTCCCTGAACATGATGTACGACACCGTTTCCCGCGCGATGGTATTCGGCTTCCCCGGCGGTGAAAAGCCCTGGGGCCAGCAAAAAAAGCTGAAATTCCTCTGCCCTGTGCCCGGTTATGACCGGCATTTCGGCATCTGCGAGGTTTTCGGCATCCAGATGATCCCCGTCCCCATGACGCCCGACGGACCTGACATGACCCTGGTCGAAAGCTGGGTCAACAACGACGACACCGTAAAGGGTATCTGGTGCGTCCCGCAGTACGCCAACCCCGACGGCACCACCTATTCCGATGAGACGGTCAGACGGTTTGCGCACCTGACCCCGGCTGCAGGCGACTTCCGCATCTTCTGGGACAACGCCTACTGCGTCCATCACCTGACCGACGATCATCCGACGGTTCTGAACCTGATGGCCGAATGCAAAAAGGTCGGCAGTGAGGACATGGTTGTCATGTTCTGCTCCACCTCGAAGATTTCCTTCTCCGGCGCAGGCGTCGCGGCTATCGGCTGCAGCAAAACCAACATGGAACACCTCAAACGGATCGTCGCCATGCAGACCATCAGCTTTGATAAGCTGAACCAGCTGCGCCACGTCCGCTTCTTCAAAAACCGCGCAGGCGTAGAAGCCCATATGCTCAAGCACCGCGCCCTCTTAAAGCCCCGTTTTGACGCGGTTATCGAGACACTGCACAAAGAGCTGGACGGCACCGGCGTCGCTGTCTGGACCGAACCCAAGGGCGGTTATTTTATCTCGGTCGACGTCATGGACGGTTGTGCTGCAAGGGTTATTGAGCTGTGCAAAGAAGCCGGCGTTACCCTGACCGGTGCAGGCTGCGCGTACCCTTACCACAAAGACCCCCGCGACCGCAACATCCGTATCGCTCCCTCTTACCCCACGGTTGAGGAACTGAAACAGGCTGCGGAAATCTTCACCGTCTGCTGCAGACTCGCGGCAGCGGAAAAGCTGCTGGCGGCAAACTGATTACCCCCTAACCTCCTTAGATACACATGGAAAGCCGTCAGAGAAGACAAATTCCCTGACGGCTTTTCCAGCTCCAGCCTTTGAAAAGGCTGGGCGGTCACGGACCGCTTTTATTCGACGCGGCCGTAAATGCACGCACCAGCCTGAGCAAGACTGCTCGGCAGGCTCGCAGTCTTCGGACACTTTGCTACGCTCGGCAGTTTGTATGATCCTTTCCTGTTCGCGTGATGTCCGCAGGACATCGAGTCGGATTCGCGTGCCGACGGCCTCGGCCCGGAGGAACATAAACTGACTGAACGCGCCGGGCAGATGGATATGAATTTGTACCCTAAAACGGATATGCGGCGAGGGGTTGGGGACACGGGACGGGAAACCCGTCCCCTACAAATCGCAATGTTTCGGAAGCCATAGGGATCGGGGACGCGACACGGGAAACCCGTCCCCTACAAATAGCATATTTCCGGTAACCGTAGGTGTCGGGTTTCCCGACCCGCCGATTTCAAACAAAGCAGGACATTGGGTCCCCCTACCGCGCCACATTGTTCTTCTTCCCTTTCGGCGTGGTCAAACGATAAGACATTTCAATGAGATGTTCAATCTCACCGTCCGGGACGCTTCCGTCCAGCTTGACGGTGAGCCAGTGGGTTTTATTCATGTGATAGCCCGGCAGGATGGAGGGAAAGGCCTGTTTATAAAAATCGCCTTCCAGCGGGTCGCATTTGAGGTTCATCCAAATCCCTTGCTCTCCGTGCGGCGCCGGGTAAATCAGCATAAAAATCTTCCCGTTATCCCGTCGGCGCAGCGTCTCCCAGACATCGTCAAAAGGATAATCCAGATAAGCGCCGGGATAAGTCAGGCCAAAGTCCAGCCATTTCTTCTTAGCATCGTCCATGTTCTTCCCTCTTTTCGTAAAAATCCCTGTCTGTTATTCTCAGGATAGCACATAAAAATAAAGATGTAAAGCGCACAGCTGTACACTTTACCATTTTACTTGAAAAAAGTGCAAATTTTCATCGTATGGAATTGCATTATAAAGGAAAGTATGGTAGAATAGATACAAGTATTTGCCGATACTT
>CAMAJC010000073.1 GCA_945835425.1 uncultured Clostridia bacterium | reverse complement strand
AGAGATTTCCCGGGTGAATAAAAATGAGAAGGAGGGGAAGATGTGCCAAACGGAAAAGTGTTGACTGCCCGCGAAGCCGCCTATGAAGGCATACTGCGGATGAACCGGGACAAGGCTTACTCCAACCTCCTTCTGGACAACATCCTCTCTCATGTCGAATCCAAACGGGACCGGCAGTTTGCGTCCCAACTGTTTTACGGCGTGCTGGAACGGGATATCACACTGCGCTGGACCATCCGGCAGCTGACCGGAAAAACGGAAGCAAAACTGGACGCCGAGGTGGTCGCGGCGCTGGAACTTGCGCTGTACCAGCTGAAATGGATGGATGCGGTGCCCGACTCGGCAGCCGTCAACGAAAGCGTCAACATCATCAAACACTCAAGGAAAAAAAGCGCCGCAGGATTTGTCAACGGCGTCCTGCGCAGCTTTATCCGCAGCAAGAAAGAGATTCCGCTGCCGGACGAGCCGCTGAAACGGGCGGAAATCGAATACGCGATGCCGCAGTGGATTTTGTCACTCTGGCAAAGAGACTACGGCTTTGATACGGCGCTGCAGCTGGCAAAGGAGTGCCTCGGAAGGCCGCCTTTGCAGCTGCGGGTCAATACCGTCCTTTCCGACCGGGAAACGGTGCGCAGAGAACTGGAGGCGCTGGACGTACAGGCGGAGAACCACCCGCTGCTACCGGACGCGCTGACGGTCTCGGGTACAGGTGCGGTCGGCGCCCTGCCTCCTGTGCAGGTAGGGCGCTGCTATGTACAGGACGCCGCTTCCCAGCTCTGCGCCATGGCGGTCGACCCGCAGCCCGGCGAGACGGTTTTTGACCTTTGCGCCGCTCCCGGCAGCAAAAGCTTTACAATGGCGCAGCTGATGCAAAACACCGGCAGGATCCTTGCTTTTGACCTCCATGAACACCGGGCAAAGCTGGTAAAAGACGGGGCAGAGCGGCTGGGTCTTACTTGCATCGAAGCGGCAGCGGCCGATGCGGGTGTCTATAATCCCGCTCTTGGGCTGGCGGACAGGGTGCTTTGCGACGTTCCCTGCGCTGGACTGGGCGTCATCCGCCGCAAGCCGGAAATCCGCAGAAAAACGGAAAAGGAGATTTCTGCGCTCCCGGATATCCAGCTGCGGATACTGCATAATGCCGCAAACTACCTGCGACCGGGTGGGATTTTGGTTTATTCCACCTGCTCGCTGAATAAAGACGAAAACGACAGGGTGGCTGCGGCCTTTCTCGCTGCACATCCTGATTTTATACCGGCTCCGCTGCCGGAAATCTTTTCTACGCTGGCTGAAAAGGGTGCAAATTCTGTCACCCTGATGCCGCAAAACGGAGATTACGACGGATTTTACATTGTCCGATTCAGGAAAAGGACGTGAGTACGATCGATACCTGTGATATCAAATCGATGACCATCGCAGAACTGGAAACCTTTATGGGAGAGCTTGGCGAGCCGAAATTCCGGGCAAAACAAATTTTCCAGTGGCTCCATGACAAACGGGTGCTCTCCTTCGACGAGATGAAAAACCTTCCGGCGGGACTGCGGGAAAAACTTAAAACGACCTGCACGATCACCGCCTTTACCATTGAACGCAAGCTGGTCTCCGCCATCGACGGGACCATTAAATATCTTTACCGGCTGGCCGACGGGGAATATGTGGAAAGCGTACTGATGCGGTATGAACACGGCATCAGCGTCTGCGTATCGACCCAGGTCGGCTGCAAAATGGGATGCAGCTTCTGTGCATCCACCAAGGCCGGATTTGTCCGCCACCTGACCCCTTCGGAAATCCTGGAACAGGTCTATGCGCCTGCCAGAGACACCGGCGAACGGGTAGACAGTCTGGTGCTGATGGGAATCGGCGAGCCGCTGGACAACTATGACAACGTCCTGCGATTTCTGACGCTGGTCAGCGCGCCGGAAGGGCTGTGCATGAGCCACCGGCATATTTCGCTCTCCACCTGCGGACTGGTCGACAAGATTTATGAGCTGGCAGACCTGAATTTACAGATTACCCTCTCGGTCTCGCTCCATGCGTCCAACGACCGGGTGCGGGATGAAATTATGCCGGTCAACCACCGCTATAAAATCCCGGAGCTGATGAAAGCCTGCCGGTATTACACCGACAAGACCCACCGCCGCATCTCTTATGAATACTCGCTGATCAAAGGGGTCAACGACAATGCGGCGCAGGCAAAGGAACTGGCGGCGCTCTTACACGGGATGCTCTGCCACGTCAATCTTATTCCGGTCAACTATGTCGAGGAAGCTGGATTTGAAAAGAGCGGACGGCAGCAGATTTACGCGTTCCAGAAGGTCTTACAGGACCACGGCATCAACGCCACCATCCGCCGCACCCTGGGTGCGGATATCAACGCAGCCTGCGGCCAGCTCCGCCGTCAGGCTGTAAAAGGATAACAGGCTGGAAGGGGGAAAACCGATGAAAATTGCAGGGAAAACAGATATTGGGCTGATCCGTGAGACCAACCAGGACGCTTTCCGCATCGCGGTCTTGTCGGACGGCATCGGTTTTGCGCTGGTCTGCGACGGCATGGGCGGCGTTAGAGGCGGCGACCAGGCCAGCTCTGCGGCCAAGCGGATCATCACCTCGGTCATCCGGGAAAACATCAAGCCCGGTATGCTGGACGACGAACTGCACGACCTGCTGCTGCGGGCAATTTTTGAGGCCAACCATCATATTTATGAGACGGCGCAGCTCCATCCGCAGTATACCGGCATGGGGACGACCGTCCTGGCGGCGATCATCACGCCGACCTGCGCTTACATCGGACACGTCGGCGATTCCCGGCTTTATCAGCTGCACGGCGGCGAGTTCTATCAGGTGACCCGCGACCACTCCCGTGTACAGGAGATGATCGATCTGGGCAGAATCACGCCGGAAGAAGCAAGGCTCCGCCCTGACCGCAATATCATCACCCGGGCTGTCGGCATCGCGCCGGACGTCGACGTCGACCTTCTGGACCTGCAGCTTTCTCCCGGCGACCGGCTGCTGCTGTGCACCGACGGACTGTCCGGGCTTTGCAGCGACAGGGAGATGGGAGAAATTCTGGGGATTCACCCGATCGAAGAGGTGACCGAGCAGCTGATCGCGGCTGCCAACCGCAGAGGCGGCTACGATAACATTACCGTTGTTGTCATAGAAAACTGAAACAAACGGGATTTACCCGCGACCAAAAAGGAATGGTAGTTGCATATGGAATATATCGGAAAGACACTGGAGGGAAGATACCAGCTGAAAAAGCTGATCGGAAGCGGCGGCATGGCCAACGTTTTCGAAGCGGCTGATCTGCAGGAAGACGGCAAGACCGTCGCGGTCAAGCTGCTCAAGCAGGAATATCTGACCAACGAGGAATTTGTCCGCCGTTTTCGGAATGAGTCCCGCGTCATTGCGGTGCTGGACCATCCGAACATTGTCAAAATCTATGACGTAAACTTTACCGGCGCCGACCAGTATATCGTCATGGAATATATCGACGGCGTCACCTTGAACCAGTATATCCATCATCAGGGGCATCTGCGCTGGAAGGACGCGGTGCATTTCCTGCGGCAGATCCTGCTGGCGCTGCAGCATGCCCATGACCATGGGGTCATTCACCGGGATATCAAATCTCAGAACATCATGCTCCAGCGGGACGGGTCGATCAAGGTCATGGATTTCGGCATTGCCCGTTTTGCCCGGGAGGATATCCGCAGCGGACAGAACAAGGCCATCGGTTCGGTTCATTATATCAGCCCGGAACAGGCCTGCGGCGAAGAATCCGACGCCAAGAGCGATATCTATTCGCTGGGCGTCCTGCTCTATGAGATGCTCTCCGGCAGCGTCCCCTTTGACGGCGCAACGCCGGAAGAAGTCGCCATGAAGCATATCCACGACGCACCGACCCCTCTGCGGCAGTTAAATCCCGAAGTGCCGGTCGGCCTGTGCGAAATCTGCGACAAGGCGATGCAGAAGGATAAAAATCTGCGGTACCGCTCGGCGAAAGAGATGCTGGCTGCGGTCGACGCATTTAAGGCAAATCCCGCAATCCGGTTCAATTACCGGTATACCCGCGCAGTGGAGCCCTCTGCTCTGGAGCGTCCGCCCCAGAAACGGGAGCCTGCACCCCGCAGCACCGCCGTTGCCACCCGCACCAGACAGCGCCCGCAGCCGATCGAGCCGGATGAGGAAGAGGTCATCGTCATCAAGAAAAGCCCCAGTATCATGATCCTGACCGGCATCGCGGCAGCCTGCATCATCACGGTCATCCTGGTCATGCTCGGCTTTTTCTACTGGGGACGGGATGAAAAGGTCGCGGAAACGGTCATGCCCAATCTGGTCGGGATGTCCTACGATGAGGTCAAAAAGTCGGAGGAATGCAAGCAGTTTGACTTTGTAATCGAAGAACGCGCCATGACCGACCAGTATGAGGCCGGTGTGATCTACTACCAGAACGTCACCGCCGGAACGACCGTCAAGGTCAACCGCACGATCCGCATTAAGATCAGCGACGGCATCAATACCCTGTATGTGCCGAATCTGGTGGGACACAGCGTCGATGATGCAGAACGGACCCTGTACGAGATGGGACTGGACTATTCGATCAAGACCCAGGAGACAGAGGACAAGAGTATTCCTGCCGATCAGGTTCTCTCCACCGACCCGCCTGCCAATACCCAGGTCGAAAAGAACTCGGTCGTCATCCTGTATATCAGCCGCGGCAATGTGACCGCCGCCCTGAAGGTGCCCAACGTCATCGGGCGCACCGAGGAAGACGCCGTCGCAAGGCTGGAGGCTGTCGGCCTGACTGTCACTACTACGGAGGTGGACAGCGATCAGGAAGAGGGGATTGTCGTCGACCAGAGCATCCCGTCGGGTGAATTTGCCCCCGAAAACGGGACAATCGAAATCTCGGTCAGCAACGGCTCCGGCTTCCAGAAGACCGTCCCGCTGCAGATCAAATTCCCCGCAAACAGCGTCTCGGCCGACTACACGATGGTGCTGTATATGAACGGCATTGATATCGGCAGCATGACGATCAATCCTTCCATCAGCTCTTCGCTGATGCTCAATGTCAACGGCAAAGGACTGCAGGAGATCACCGTTTCGCTGGATGGGCAGCGGTATGTATCCTTTACGGTCGATTTTGACAACGGCGAAGTCACCCAGAGCAGCGAATACAACGAGTCGATTGTCGCGGACAATTCCGAGCCCGGCGGTGAAGAAGGCCCTTGGGGACCCGGCGGTCCGGAAGCGCCGATCGCGCCCGGTGATCCCGGCACAGAAGGCCCCGGTGAAAGCGCCGGCAACGCCGGTCCCGGCGACGCCCCGTCTTATGACGACGGCCCCGGATGGGACTAAGAAAATGAGCAATCTGATAAAGGCCATTCTCCCTGCGACAGTGAGGAGAATGGCCGCAGGATACTAAGGAGACGTTTATGAGTGTGACAGCAGAGGGGCTGATCATCAAAGCCATCAGCGGCGCATTTTATGTGCAGACCAAGGATGCGATCCTGCCCTGCAAGGCCCGCGGAATCTTCCGCAAACGGGGAATCGCGCCGGTAGCCGGCGATCATGTGCGGATCGAGGATGACAATATTGTCGAGATACTGCCCCGAAAAAATGAACTGGTGCGCCCCAAAGCGGCCAATATCGACCTCGCACTGATGACCGTCTCGACGGTCCAGCCGGAGCCGAACACCTTCGTGCTGGACAAGCTGCTCACGGTCTGCGAGTATAAGGAGATCGAGCCGATCATCATCATGACCAAAGCCGATCTGAAGGACGACGAATCCTTCGCGGATATCTACCGCAGTGCCGGGTTCACCGTCATCATGACCGGCGAAGGGATTCACAACGAAAGCCAGATCCTCGACCTGATGAAGGACAAGGTCAGCATCTTTATCGGCAATACCGGCGTCGGGAAATCGACCCTGCTCAACCGCCTGTTTCCCGATCTGGAGCTGCGGACGGCGGCAATCAGCAATAAGCTGGGGCGCGGCCGCCATACTACCCGGCAGGTGGAGCTGTATCCGCTGCCCGGCGGCGGCTATGTGGCTGATTCGCCCGGCTTTTCGACGGTCGAGCTGGAGCAGTATGAGCCGGTGCGGAAGGAAGAACTGCAGTACTGCTTCCGCGAGTTCGCGCCCTTTATCGACGACTGCAAATTTGTCGGCTGCTCCCATCGGAAGGAAAAGGGCTGTGCGGTTCTCGCCGCTCTGCAGGAAGGGAAGATCAGCCCCAGCCGCCATGAAAGCTATGTTGCCCTCTATGAAGAAGCGATGAAGATTCCCGACTGGCAGAGGGAGGATAACCGCAAATGAGACGTTGTGTTATTTTTGCCGCAGGTTCGATGGAGGTCACGCCTCTTCTGCCCGGCAGTTTTTCTCCCGATGATTATATCATTGCCGCCGACGCCGGCATCCGCAATGCCGCGGCGCTTGGCGTAAAACCGCACCTGGTCATGGGAGACATGGATTCCCTGGAAGAGAGCGAGGTGCCGGAAGGCGCGGTTCTGTTCCCGGTGCGGAAGGACGATACCGACCTGATGCTGGCGGTCAAAAAGGGAATTGAGCTCGGATACCGGGAGTTTCTGATCTACGGCGCTCTGGGCGGACGGCTGGACCACACCTACGCCAGCATCCAGACCCTTTCTTACCTTTTGGAGCATGGGTGCACCGGCGTCCTGGTCGACGGACGGCAATGGGTCACGATGCTGCAGCAGGCGGCGCTGACAGTCCCCACAGGCTACCGCCATATCTCGGTGTTCTCCTATACGGAAAAGTGCAGCGGCATCTGTCTGCGCGGCCTCAGCTATCCGCTGGAGGACGCGGAGCTGGATCAGAATTTCCCGCTCGGCGTCAGCAATTCAGCCGACGGGGAAACGGCCGTCATCAGCGTCAGGGAAGGGAAGCTGCTGGTCATCCTGTCCGACCTCCCGTAAAGACGAACCGAAACAAGTCCTTCTGCGTACTATGAAGCAGAAGGGAGGTTTCGGTATGAAAGTGATCGTCATGAAACCGTCGAAAATGATGTCCGGGCTGCTGCGGCTCGTCTTCGGTATTCATAAAGAATCCGCGCAGGACAGTTAAGAAACCTCTGCATGAAAGGCAGGGAGTCGAATCAATCAGAGCTTCCATAAATATACAGACGTTACAGAAAGGATTTATCAACATGACAAAAATCGGCATTATTGGCGCCATGGGCAGCGAGATTCAGCTGCTGAAAAGCAAGCTTTCGGATATGAATGAAGCGGTTTACGCCGGACGCACCTTCTACAGCGGCAAAATCGGCGGTACCGACGTCGTGCTGGTCTGCTCCGGTATCGGCAAGGTTAACTCCGCGATCACTGCCCAGCTGCTGATCGACCATTACGGCGTTTCGGCTGTGATCAATACCGGCGTTGCAGGCGGCGCGGGAATGGCTTCTGTACGGGACGTGGTCGTCTCTACCGAGGTTCTCTACCACGATATGGACCTGGAGATCCTGTCCCACAGCTATCCCAACCAGCACACCTTTTTCTCTGACCCGCAGCTGGTTAAACTGGCGCTTGCTGCCTGTGAAGGGAAGGTCACGGCCTATGCCGGACGAATCGCTACCGGCGACCAGTTTATCTGCGAAAAGGCGGTCCGGGACGATATCGTCGCGCGCACCGACCCGATGGCAATTGAAATGGAAGGCTGCTCGATCGCACACGCCTGTGCGTCCAACGACGTGCCCTTTGTCATTATCCGCAGCATTTCCGATAATGCCGACGACGACGCGGCCATGAGCTTCGAGACCTTTGAGCAGATCGCAGCCAACGACGCAGCTGAGATCGTTGTCGCGATGCTGCACAGCATGTGATGTCCATAACAAAAGAGCGGTGGTGTTTTACCATCGCTCTTT
>CAMAJC010000072.1 GCA_945835425.1 uncultured Clostridia bacterium | reverse complement strand
ACGCCGCCGGTCACGAAAATGTATTTTGCCATATTGTTTTTCCCCTGCCGATACCCCCGCTGGCGGGGAATTCCTCCTCTATATTTTTCTCTTTATATATAAGGCTGGGGCAAGCCTTTATGCCCATGGTTTTACAGTCCGTAGTCAGCCAGCTCGACGCTGCCGGTAAAGGCTGTCGTTGCGGGACCGGTCATATAGACCGTTTCATCCGTATAGCGGATGGTCAGATCGCCGCCGCGCAGATGCACGAGGATATCCTCGCCCTTTTTGCAGTACCCGTTGAGGACCGCCGCCACAGCGCTGGCACAGGTGCCGGTGCCGCAGGCCCAGGTTTCGCCGCTGCCGCGCTCCCATACCCGCATCTGCAGGGTATGGTCGTCAAGCACGCGGACGAACTCGGTATTGACCCGCTGGGGAAACAGCGGATGGTGCTCAAAATCGGGGCCGATCTTCGGAAGATCCAGCTCCATCGGGTCATGGTCGATAAAAATGACTGCATGGGGGTTGCCCATGGAAACGCAGGTGATTTTATATTCTTTTCCGGCTACCTCTACCGGTACGGCAACCGCCCGTTCTCCCGGCAGGTTCACCGGGATCCGGGCAGGCTCCAGGATCGCAGGGCCCATATCGACCCGCGCTGCCGCCGCCTTGCCGTTTTCTATGGTCATATGCAGGGTCTTGACCCCGCTGAGGGAATCGATCGTCAGCACGTCTTTCCGGGCAATCCCGGAGTCATAGACATACTTGCCGACGCAGCGGATGCCGTTGCCGCACATCATCCCTTCGCTGCCGTCCGCATTGAAGATGCGCATTTTGGCGTCGGCCTTGTCGGACGGGCACACCAGAATGATGCCGTCCCCGCCGATGCCGAAATGCCGGTCCGAAAGGGCAATCGCCGCCTTTTCAAAGTCAAACGCCGGGGTCTTGAACATATCGACATAAATATAGTCGTTGCCGCACCCATGCATTTTCGTAAAATCAATTTTCATTTCAATCCCTATCCTTTTTTGGAGTTACGGTCGGCCTTTGAAAAGGCCGGCGAAACTTTCTTGTTCGCGTGATGTCCGCAGGACATCGAGTCGCATCCGGCTACGCCATCCGCTCGTCCGTAAAAAACATAGACTGTGTGAACGCGCCGGGTAGATATGAAATTCGAGCGTGACAGCATGTTCCGAAGACTGCGAGCTTGACGAGCAGTCTCGCCAAGGCTGGTGCGTGTATCCACGGCCGCGGCGGACAAGAAAGTTTTAGTTGTCCGCAGGACAACGAAGCTTCTTTTCAAAAGCGACCGTAATCTCCATTCAATCGTTTCTTTATTTCTTATTCTCGATGAGCTGGATAAATTCGTCGAAGAGGAAGTTGGTGTCGTGCGGGCCGCCGCAGGCTTCGGGGTGGAACTGAACGGTGAACGCGGGGATATCGAGGTAGCGGATGCCTTCGCAGGTGCCGTCGTTGGCGTTTTCATAGCTCATGACGCCGCCGGAAGGAAGGGCGTTAATATCGACTGCGTAGCCGTGGTTCTGGGAGCTGACGAAGATGCGGTCGTTTTGCAGATTTTTGACAGGCTGGTTGGCGCCGCGATGCCCGTATTTGAGCTTCATGGTCTTGCCGCCTCTGGCCAGCGCCATCAGCTGGTGGCCAAGGCAGATACCGAAGATCGGGATGCCGGACTCGCTGACCTTGCGCAGCTGCGCGATAATGCCGACGTTTTCAGCCGGGTCGCCGGGGCCGTTGGAGAGCATGATGCCGTCGGGGTTCATGGCGAGAATTTCCTCAGCGGTCGTGGAGCCGGGTACGACGGTCACTTCACAGCCGCGCTTGACCAGTTCCCGCTCGATGTTCATCTTTGCGCCGAAGTCCCAGAGGACGACCTTGTACTTGGTCTCTTCCGGTTTGAGGACATAGCGCTCGCCGGTGGTGACGGAAGCGACTGCGTCCTTTACCAGATAAGACTGTACCTCGGCCATATCCACCTCGTTTTTATCGGTGGTGATGCGGCCGTTCATAACGCCGTGCTCCCGGATGATGCGGGTCAGGGCGCGGGTGTCGATGCCGTACAGGCCGATGATACCGGATTTTTTCAGGAAATCGTCCAGCTTGCCCTGGCAGCGGAAATTGGAAGGCGCGTCGCAGACCTCGCGGACGATATAGCCCTTCATAGCCGGGCCGCTGCTCTCGAAGTCCTCGGGGATTACGCCGTAGTTCCCGATCAGCGGGAAGGTCTGCACGACGATCTGACCGTAATAGCTGGGATCGGTAAGCGTTTCCAGGTAGCCGGTCATCGCGGTCGTAAAGACGACCTCGCCGGTGACGGCACCCTCGGCGCCGAAAGCTTTGCCCTCAAAAATTTGTCCGTTTTCCAGAATCAGATATGCGGTTTTATCCATGTTATTTGACCATTCCTTTCGCTGTGGGATTGATGTATACGGAAATTCCGAAGCGGAGTCCGGTCAGAAGGTCTCCACATCTCCGGAAAGACTGTTTTCAAACTGTGCCTTGGTGTGGCTGTCGCCGATATCCACCGGGTAATCGCCTGTAAAGCAGCCGGTGCAGAAGGAGAGGTTGCAGCCCTCGCAGGCCTTTTTCAGGCCCTCGATGCTGATATACCCCAACGAATCCGCGCCGATAAAGCGGCAGATCTCGTCCAGCTCCATCTTGTTGGCGATCAGCTTTTCCTCGCTGTCGATATCGGTGCCGAAGTGGCAGGTGTGGCGGAAAGGCGGCGAGGAGATGCGCATATGCACCTCTTTGGCGCCTGCCTGTTTAAGGCTCCGGATGGTTTTGGCGCAGGTCGTGCCGCGGACGATGGAGTCATCGACCACAACGACCCGCTTGCCCTCCAGATTTACGCCGAGGGGGTTCAGTTTCAGCCGCACAGCCGTGTCCCGCTGCTCCTGCGACGGGAAGATAAAGCTGCGGCCGATGTAGCGGTTTTTGACAAAGCCGAACTGGAAGGGCAGGCCGCTTTCCTGCGCATAGCCCATGGCCGCCTCCAGACCGGAGTCCGGTACGCCGCAGACGATGTCCGCGTCGACCGGGTATTCTTTTGCCAGCTGCCGTCCCATGGCGATCCGGGCGTTATAAACGCTTAAGTTATCGATCACCGAGTCGGTGCGGGCAAAGTAAACGTATTCAAAGATGCACAGGCCTTTTTTCTGGCCCTCGATGACCATCCGGCTCTGGACGCTGCCGTCACCGCCGATAATGACCATCTCGCCGGGCTTGATATCCCGGACAAAGGTAAATCCGGCGCTCTCCAGGCCGCAGGATTCGGACGCCACAGCCCAGCCGCGCTCGTTTTTCCCGAGACAGAGGGGTCTGAACCCCGCGCCGTCGCGGAAGGCGATCAGCTTGCCCTTGCTGGAAAGGACCAGCAGCGAGAAGGCGCCCTTGAGCTGCTTGGCTGCGTCTGCAACCGCGTCCTCAATCGACTCACCCCGGAGCGCTTCCCAGCCGATCAGGGAGGAAATGACCTCCGAGTCGTTGGTCGCGGCAAAATTACAGCCCACGGAAACCAGTTTTTCCTTAATTTCCGCGGCGTTGACGATATTGCCGTTATGAGCGGTGGCAATGCGGCCTTTCAGGTACTCGGTGATCATGGGCTGGGTATTTTTTTGAGAGTTGGTGCCGGTGGTGGAGTAGCGGACATGGCCGATAGCCATGTGGGCGCTGGGCAGATGGGACAAAACGTCGCTGGTGAAGACTTCGCTGACCAGTCCGACGTTTTTATGATAGAGGATGGAACCGCCCTTCTGGACGGCGATGCCGGCGCCCTCCTGTCCTCTGTGCTGCAGAGCGAGCAGGGCGTTGTAGGTGATGCCGGCGGCTTCTTCGGAATTTGTCACAATGCCGAAGATACCGCACTCCTCAGAGAGCTTGTCAAATTTCCCGGAAACATTCATTGTCCTCTTCCTTTCTGGTTCCGTCCGGGCGCAAAGCATGGGCCTATGCTGCGGACAGATTTTCTAATTCAAATCCCATTTTGGGAAATGCCGTTTCTTTTCAGCAGTTTCCCTGTTCTTCGTATGTACGAAGAATTTCCTGTGCGACCTGGAGCCGTGATAACCGCTGGTCCATGGCTCTTTTTTCTATATACCGGTGCGCCTCAGGTTCAGTCATCTCTTCAAACTGGATGAGCAGGCATTTTGCCCGGTCGACCAGCCGAATCTCTTCTATCTTGTTTTTCAGTTTGAGGTTTTCTTTCTGCAGTCCCCGCATCCGGCCAAGCTGTACGCCTGCCATGCGGATGGTGCGGAAAAAGATCTGCCTGCTGATCGGCTTTTCCACGACAAATACGCCGTAATTTTCCACCTTGTCGGAAACCTCATCGGCGTTTTCCGATTTGACGATCAGCATGACCCCGCAAAAGCTGTCGGAAGCTGTGATCGCCAGCTCGGTGCCGTATTCGTCCGGCAGCGGCGTGTTGATGATCACGAGGTCGTAAAAGTGCTCCGCGAGCAGCCGTCTGGCATCGCTGCCGCTGCCCGCTCCCTGTGAGGTCAGGCCGCTCAGCCTGGCTAAATCGGCCAGGGCAGCGCGGGACTTCTCACTGCCTGAAACAATTAACGCGCTGTCCATTTGTTTCTCCCTTTCGTCATCCGGAATCCATGTTCAGAATCAGTAATAGGGGAAGTAATGGGCGCGTTCAAAGGCCTGTGCATTTCCTGCGGAGGAGTCTCTGCATTCTTTCTCTTTCGCTTCGCAGTACTGCTCGACCAGCTGCCGGGGAAAGACCCGGTTGACCAGAGCGGAGCTGCGGGCGATCACAAGGGCGGCTTCCAGGGTATCCGGAAGCTGTTCCGGCTCAGAAGCGCCTGTTTCAGCGGCCGGTGCCCGCAGCGGATACCCGTTTTCGATACCCTCCAGACCGGATTCGATCAGCAGCGCAAAGGCCAGATACGGATTGCAGCAGGGGTCGGGGCTGCACAGCTCAATCCGGGCGTGTTCGCCGGAAACCTGCGGCACCCGCATGACCTGCAGGTCGTCCGTGCCCTTGGTCCAGCCGATATACTGGGGTGCGCTCAGGGCGCCGAACCGGCTGTAGGAATTGGTCAGGGGATTGAGGAAAGCGGTCATCTCGCTCACATGGCGGAGCACGCCCTCCACAAAGCTTTCGGACATGGCGTCATGCTGCCCGTCGCAGGCGTGGATGATGTTCTTGCCGCCGCGGGAAAGGGAGAAGTTTACATGCATCCCGCTGCCGCTGTGCTCCGGAAAGGGCTTGGGAAGGAAGCTGGCGTACAGGCCGTTTTTGCTGGCGATGGCCTTGACCGCTGCCCGGAAAGCGAGGAGATTGTCCGCCGCCGATAAAGCGTCGGAGAAATGGAAATCGATCTCGTTCTGGCCGGGGCCGGACTCATGGTGGGAGGATTCGGGTCTGAACCCCATCTCCTCCAATGAAAGGCAGATTTCCCGCCGCACATTTTCGCCCCGGTCCAGCGGCGCGATATCGGCATAACCCGCGTGGTCATGGGGGATCATCGTCGGTTCGCCGTTTTCGTCGTTGCGGAAGAGATAAAACTCGCACTCCGTCCCGATCCGGCAGGACAGCCCAAACTGCGCCGCCCGGGCGATCTCCCTTTTCAGAATCGAGCGCGCACAGCCCTCGTAGGGCGTTCCGTCCGCATGGCGGATATCGCAGAAAAAGCGGATAACCCGACCCTGGGACGGCCGCCAGGGCAGAACCGAAACGGTGCCCGCGTCCGGGAAAAGGTACAGGTCTTCCTTCGCTCCCTTAAAGCCGTTCACCGCCGCTTGCTCGAAGGAGATGCCGCGGGTAAAGGCTCTGGGAAGCTCGCTGGGCATAATCGTGATGTTTTTATGCACGCCGAACAGGTCACAGAAGGCCAGGCGGATAAATTTTACATCGTTTTCTTCAACAAAAGAAAGTACTTCCGAAATGGTGTTATCCATATTTTCGTGTCCATTCCTTTCCGGACGGAACCGGTACATTACCGGTATTCCCATCCCCATGCATAGTATTCCACCATTATTTTAGCACATCGCAAGCGGGAAGGGCAAGGGATATTTTCTTACTTCTTTCCGGCGCGCATATCTTTGGCATCTTACACACAAAACCCTGTATAAAGGCCCTGCTTTTCCATGAGGCTGTCAGCGAAAACAAAAACCGCAAAGTGCCGCAGACAATTCTCCGGCACTTTACATTTTATTTTACCTCTGCAAAGGGTAAATTGTCAAGATATGTCCGTAATGTAACGGTAAAGGTAACAAAAAACTGATACCCCATCGATAAATTTGTCATATTTTCGTGCTACAATTGAGAATATGTTGATGTGTTTGTCGCTGTCATATGGACAGCCTGCGGACATGGGGAGAACTGCCCGCATTTTGGGAGGAATGACATGAAAGAAATGACAAAAACAAAAACCGTACTGCGCCGGGGACTTGCTGCCGTTTTGTGGGCTGTCCTGCTGCTCCTTGTCTGGATTATCGCAGGGTCGCTGCTCTATGGGGCACGCTACCCAGCCGTTTCACCGGAGACAAAGGCGGCCATCGCAGAGACCTCCTTCTGCGCCGGTGAAGGCGAGACGGCTGGCGACCGGGTGATGCTGCTGGAGACAAATACCGACGCGCTGACCCACCGGCTGCGGCTCATTGACAGCGCCAAAGAACGGATTATCCTCTCTTCCTTTGATTTCCGGGAGGATTACAGCGGCACAGACGTCCTGTCATCGCTGCTGGCGGCGTCGGAACGGGGTGTGCAGATTCAGATTCTCGTCGACGGGATGCCGGGATTGCTGAAAATGGTGGGAAGGCCGCTGTTTCTGGCGCTGGAGAGCCGGGACAACGTGGAAATAAAACTCTATAATCCCATTGAGGTTTCCAGTCTGCTGGCGCCCTGGAAACTGCAGTGCCGCCTGCATGACAAGTACCTGATCATCGACGACACCGCCTGCATCCTCGGCGGCCGGAACACCTACGATTATTTTCTGGGCAGCTACGACAGCGTCCACGAAAACTGCGACCGGGAGGTGCTGACCTACTGCGCCGATGGAAACAGCGAAACCATCCGGCAGGTGGAGGCGTATTTTCAGGATATCTGGAACCAGCCCTGCAGCAAGGCGCTGAACAAAAACGCCGATGAAAAGGCGGAGAGCGAAAAGGTGCAAAATTCCCTGGCTCTTCTCCGGGAGCATTATGCAGGGCTGCAGGAGACATATCCGGAAGCGTATACATCCTATGATTATCTGTCCGAAAGCCTGCCTGCTGGAAAGATCACGCTGGTCTACGGCTCCTCTGCGCCGGAGAAGAAAGAGCCGGTCGTGCTGGAAACGATGACCCGGCTGATGGAGAGTGCGGAAAGCCGGGTGCTGCTCCACACGCCATATGCCGTCTGCGACGGGTATATGAACGACTGCCTGCGCAGAGCTGCCGGAGCAGCCGATACGACGCTGCTGGTCAACAACGTCCTCGGCGGCGGCAACCTGCCTGCATCGGGCGATTACCTCTGGAAACGGGACGATATTCTGGACACCGGGGTAAACCTGCTGGAATTTGACGGCGGAAAGTCCTACCACGGCAAGTCCATCGTCATCGACGATCATCTGTCGGTGATCGGGTCGTTCAACTACGATATGCGCAGCGTCTATCTGGACACCGAACTGATGCTGGTCATCGACAGCGAGGAGTTTTGCCGGGTGCTGACGGCCGAGATGGAAAAAGCCCAAGCACAGTGCCTGGAGATCGGCAGCGGCGCCAAAAACTTTGAGATGCTGTCCGGAGAGGCAAAGCTGTCCAAAAAGCTGGAGCTGCTGGTCATGGGGATTTTGGCCCCGTTCATCCGGCGGCTGATATAAATACACCGGATTTATCCAAAAACAAAAACTGCTGCAGCGGGAAAGCCCCGTTTGCAGCAGTTTTTTGTTTCAGCATTATTTTGTCTGCGGCAGGGTTTGCGAAGCAGACAACTCC
>CAMAJC010000071.1 GCA_945835425.1 uncultured Clostridia bacterium | reverse complement strand
CTTCACTCTAATTCAACCTTGGAGGGGATTATATGACCACATATGGATTTATCGGCACCGGAAACATGGGCGGCGCCATCGCACTGGCAGTCAGCCGTTCGGAAGGGGACAGGCGTATTCTGCTCGCCAACCGCACGCCCGAAAAAGCGGTCGCTCTGGCGGCTGAAATCGGCGGGGAAGCGGCAGATAACGAACGCTGCGCCGCCGAAGCGGACTTTCTCTTTCTCGGCGTCAAGCCGCAGATGATGGCGGATATGCTTTCCGGGATTGCGCCGACCCTTGCTGCCCGGAAAGAGAAGGGTGAGCGGGTGGTTCTCGTGACGATGGCCGCGGGACTGACCATGGAAACCATCTGCCGGATGGCAGGCGGTGACTACCCGGTCATCCGCATCATGCCCAACACACCCGTTTCCATCGGTAAAGGCATGACCCTTTACACCGGAAAAGACGTGACGGAGGCGGAGTGGGACGAGTTTTTGTCGGCTATAGCGCCTTCCGGAAAGCTGGAACAGCTCCCGGAGTCCCTGATCGACGCAGGCAGCGCCGTGTCCGGCTGCGGCCCAGCCTTTGTCTATATGTTTATTGAAGCGCTCTCGGACGGCGGCGTCGAGTGCGGCCTGCCGCGGGCAAAGGCGCTCCAGCTAGCAGCGCAGATGGTCGCCGGTGCGGCGGAGCTGGTGCTCCAGTCCGGTTCCCATCCCGGCCAGCTCAAAGACGCGGTCTGTTCGCCCGGCGGCACGACGATTGCCGGTGTCCATGCTTTGGAAAAAGGCGGATTCCGTGCGCTGGGCATGGACGCGGTCAAAGCGGCATATGATAAAACGATGGCGCTGAAATAAGGGACGGAGGTTTTGTCATGATTGTACGCGAAGTGACTGAGCAGGATCTCCCGCAGCTGCTGGAACTCTATCTCTACCTGCATGAAACGGAGATCCCGGCGTTTGATGACCACCTGCTGGGCGTGTGGCAGAAGATCCTCTCCGACCCCGACCATCATATCATTGTCGCGGAGGAAGACGGGAAGCTGGTTTCGACCTGCGTCTGCGTGATTCTGCCGAACCTGACCCGCGGCGTGCGGCCCTATGCGCTGGTTGAAAACGTCGTGACCCACGGCGATTACCGCGGAAAAGGGTACGCAAGCGCCTGTCTGGCCTACGCAAAGGAGCTTGCATTAAAGGAAAATTGTTACCGGCTGACCCTCGCGACCGGTTCCAAGCTGGACAGCACCCTGAATTTTTATCGTCATGCGGGGTACAGCAGCGAGGACAAGACGGCCTTTAACCAGTGGCTGTAAATAAGCGATTGTTTACGGCGGGCTGAGGGCAGCCCGCCCTACCGATTTTCACAGAACGTTTCTGCCAATCGGTTCAGAACGCAAAAATCCCGGCAGGTGTGCAAGACATCTGCCGGGATTTGTTTATGCAAGCAGTTCCTTTGCGGAAATGCCGGGTTCTGTCATCGAATAGGGATCGAGGATCTTGTTCAGGCTTTCTTCATCCAGCAGGCCCTCTTTGAGAATCAGGTCGCGGATATTTTCGCCGGTGCAGATCGCCCGTTTTGCGATATTCGCGGCGGTCTCATAGCCGACATGAGGACAAAGCGCGGTGATGATGCCGACGCTGTTTTCGACCATCTGGCGGCAGCGGTCGCGGTTGGCGGTGATGCCCTCGACGCAGTTGGTGACGAAGGTGTTGACCGCATAGGTCAGAGTGCGGATCGATTCGATCAGGTTGTGGAAGATGATCGGCTCGAAAGCGTTCAGCTCCAGCTGTCCGGCTTCCGACGCCATGGTGATGGTCATGTCGTTGCCGATGATGTTGAAGGCGACCTGGTTGACAACCTCGGGGATAACGGGGTTGACCTTGCCGGGCATGATGGAGGAGCCGTTCTGACGGGGAGGCAGGTTGATTTCGCCGAAGCCGCAGCGCGGGCCGGAGGACATCAGCCGCAGGTCGTTGGACATCTTGGAGAGGTTGACCGCGCAGGTCTTGACGGCGCCGGAAACGGCGACGAACTCATCGAGGTTCTGGGTCGCGTCGATCAGGTTGAACGCCTGAATCAGCCGCAGGCCGGTGACATGGGAGAGGTTGGGGACGATTCTTCCGAGGTACTGTTCATCGGCGTTGATGCCGGTGCCGATGGCCGTGCCGCCCATGTTCAGGCAGCGCATTTCGTCCATGGCGCGCTCAAAACGGTCGATATCCCGGCGGATAGCCTCGCTGTAGGCGCGGAATTCCTGGCCCAGACGGATCGGCACCGCGTCCTGCATCTGGGTACGGCCCATTTTCAGGACGTCGTCGAACTCGTCAGCCTTGCGGACGAGGGCTTTGTACAGCCGCTCCAGCTGAATCTGGGCGCGGACGAGGAGCTTCAGAACCGCGAGCTTACCGGCCGAGGGGAAGACGTCGTTGGTCGACTGGCCGTAGTTGACATGGTCATTGGGGTTGACGAGGGTGTAATCGCCCTTTTCGCCGCCCAGAATCTCGATAGCGCGGTTGGCGATAACTTCGTTGGCGTTCATGTTCAGGCTGGTACCGGCGCCGCCCTGAATCGGGTCGACAATGAACTGTTCGTGCAGTTTGCCGTCGATGATCTCGTCGCAGGCCTTGGTGATCGCGTCGGCGACCTTGCGGTCCAGCAGGCCGATCTCATAGTTGGTGATGGCCGATGCCTTTTTGATTTCGGCGATGCTGATGATGATCTCGCGGTTCATTGTCAGGCCGGTGATGTGGAAATTCTCGGTCGCGCGCAGCGACTGGACGCCGTAGTAAGCGTCGCGGGGAACGGTGCGTTCGCCGATCGAGTCGTGTTCGGAACGGAATGCTTCGCTGTCAGTGCCCTCGTGGTAATGTCTGCTCATGAAAATGATCTCCTCTATGGAAACTCCGCATACTGTTTTTAGCCGGAGCCTTCCTATGTATTTTTCATCCTGCAAGTTTACTTGCATACCTGGAAAATTTTGCAGGATTTCTTGCAAAAATTATTATAGCAGGGTGTTTTGCAATTTTCAACTTGCAAATGCAAGAATTCCTGCAAAAATATCGGCAAAATTTCGTGAAAAATAACAATATTGAAGGGAAATCTGTCTGCCTGTTATGCCGCAATATATGTAATTAACGGCAGCAGGTACTTTTCATCGACCCAGCTGCACTTTTTCCCCATGATCTCCAACAGTGCCTGTTCCAGCGGCTCCATGGCTGCAGGGTCTTTTTTGGCGATCATTTTTTTCAGCATCCCGCATAAGAGCCGGTCGCCAGCCGTCATGACGCTTTCGTCCCAGGCGCCGCGCCCGTAAAAGAGCGCCGTCCCTTCCGGCAAACCGGCGAGGTTCTGCGCCTTGACCTGCGCGATGACCTTGTCATCATACGGGGAAGCGCCGACCGCCAGAACAGCCACCTTTTTCCCGTTTAAGAGGGCAGCGTTTTTCCGCAGCAGCGTGATTCCGGCCACACCGCCTGCATAGATACCGCCGCAATAGATGATGGCGTCGAATGGTTTCAGCTGCTCCGGCCGCAGCTTTTTGTTTTCGAGGAGAGCGGCTCCCAGCTTTTCCGCCAGCATCCGCGCGTATTTTTCTGCCGCTCCGTATTTGGATTTGTAAAGAATCAGGGTGTTATTCATCAGATTTTCCTCCTTTATTTTTATCCTCTGCCTCCAGCCTTTCAATTCCTTCGTACAGTTTCATAAACAGGCCGTAAAAGCGTGCAAGCTCCTCATCGCTGTAGCCCGCAAAAAGTGCCGCCAGCTTTTCGTCATTATGATTCGCAACCTGCGCAAAGTACGGCTCCAGCTTTTCTGTCGGCAGAATCACCGCAGCCCGGACGTCTTTGCTGCCTTTTGCTATCTGCACAAACCCTTTCTGCTCCAGAACCGCCGCCAGCTTTTTCACATTCTGCCGGGAACAGCCCAGGAGCTTTCCCAGCCGGGTGAAGGTCAGTTCATCGTCAGACTGCCGCAGAATGGTCAGCAGCATGAACTGCTTGAGTGAGATATCGGGTGAGTCGTTGTCGAACAGGGTTTGCAGCCGGTTTCCGATGATGAACAGGGAACTGAAGATGCCCTTGGCCTGCAGCTCCCGTCTTTCGCCAAACCGCGCAGCCAGCTCGGAAATTTCCATCAAATCACGTCCTTTCTAATAGTAACTAGTTACTGATATAAGTATAGCAAGCTGCTTATCTTCTGTCAAGGCGAATAAATAAAAAAACCGGAAAGCCTTCAGTAAAGATGCTTTCCGGTTTCGGTTATTTCGTCATTTCACATAAAGCCTGATACAATTCCTCAGCAGAATCCACAATCATTTCCGCGCCGTGTTTCACCAGGAAATCCCGGTCCTTGAATCCCCACGATACCGATACGATTTTGGTGCCGGAATTTTTCGCGGTTTCGATATCGACTTCCGAGTCGCCGACATAAATTGCCGTTTCCACCGGCATATGCAACTCCGCGAGAGCCTGCAGCACCGTATCGGGCGCCGGTTTCTTGCGCACGTTCTCGCGCTCACCGATGGCGACAGGGACGAGGCCCTTAAAATACGAGTCGCACAGCTTTTTGACTGCTGCGTCGAACTTGTTGGAGGCGACGGCGACCGGCACACCCTGTACCCGGAGTTTGCCGAGCAGCTGGATGATGCCGTCATAGGGCGCCGTTTGCTCCTGGCAATGGGAGGCGTAATGGATGCGGAAGGTGCCGTAAGCTTTTTTGAACTGCGGATTTTCCTGTCCGTCCGGCACGCAGCGTTCCATCAGTTTCAGGACGCCGTTCCCCACAAAAGCGCGCACCTCTTCTCTCGTGCGCGGCGGCATCCCGCAGCTTCCCAGGGCGGCGTTGACGCTTGTGTGCAGATCGTCGAGCGTGTCCAGCAGTGTTCCATCCAGATCAAAAATAATTGCGTGTTCTTTCAGCATGAAAAATATGTCCTTTCCAAAAATCAGTTATCTTTTTTGGTCAGCCGGTGACGGGTGCCGTCCGGTTCGACGATGACCGTGCTGTCCAGCTGGCTGCGCAGGCTGGCTTTAAACGAGTCGATATAGGCCCTCCGAAGCCGCTGCTGCTCCACCTCTTCTTCCGGGGTAAGGCCCTGTGCTTTTTTCTTTTTAGCCAGCTCGTTGATGCGGGCGATCTCTTCTTTGGTCATGTAGGCTCATGACTCCTTTCTCATTTTTTATCCTGGAAGCTTCTGATGCACTCGGATTTCTGCTTCTGCTCAACATATCCAAAAGTTGCTAACAGACTAATTAGCGCTTTCTCAAAAGCCGCGTCGTCCTCAGCTGAGCGTGCGCGGGTTTTTCCGGCCTTTTTGCCGCTGCGGCGCAGCTCCTTGCCGATATGCCGCTCAAAGAGCAGCCGGTCGATGTTATTTGCGGTGAAAATCAGGCCGTTCTGGTTTAAAGCCATCGCGCCTTTGCCCAGCGCCATGGCCGCGACCCCAAAATCCTGCGTCACGACCAGATCGCCGGGAGAGAGGAGGGAAACCAGCTTGAAATCCGCCGCATCCGCTCCCTGGTCGACCGTAATGACCTCGCTGTAGCCGTCGTCGAGGATATGGCTGTTGTCGATGACCATGGTGACGGGGATACCGCGCTTTTTCGCTTCCCGGACGATGATCTGCTTTACCGGGCAGGCGTCCGCGTCCACCAGAATCTTCTGTGTCGCTGCCATGCGGAAGCACCTCCAGCGCCCGATGTACCGGGCATTTGTTCATAAATAAGCGGTTCATTCCCGCTTTCCCGCAAAATATTATAGCACAGTTCCGGCGGAAATGACAGTTTTTTTCTCCAAATTCTGTCATTTCGCTGTATTCCACAAATTTTTCCCCGGAGAAAAACTGTTTTATTTCGCGGCCTGTTTCCGATGCTGCCCATAGGAATGTGCATTTTCCAGATGAATCATGGAAAGTCAAGGTGTTCAGGAAACTTTCACTTTTGTGCGCGAAAGTTTTTTTGAAAAATGCCTTGACTTTCGCATTGTGAAGTATTAAAATAAAAGCAAATACTTGCCCGGATGCTTACGGGCTGAAAATGGGTAGTTCGCCGCAGAACAGAACAGGCGGCGTGCCCTGATGAAAGGGGAAATTCCGGTAAGCGTCCGGATGAACCCTAGTGCTGCCTCTGCCGGAAAAGCAGAGGCTTCCAAAAACACCATAATGGAAAGGCTGGTCAGACATGAACGAGAAGCTCCGTGAACTCAATGTCGAGTTTTTATTTTCTGCCATTTTGAAGCTGGAAACGATGGAAGAATGCTACAACTTTTTTGAGGACCTCTGCACGATGCCGGAACTGAAGGCGCTTTCGCAGCGGATTCAGGTCGCCAAGATGCTCAGCGAAAAGAAGGTTTACTCGGATATCGTCGCCGAGACCGGCGCGTCGACCGCCACGATTTCCCGCGTAAAGCGTTCGCTGGACTACGGCTGCGACGGCTATAAGGTCGTTTTTGAGCGGCTGGACGCGGAGAAGAAAACCTCTGAATAATTGGTATTTGCCCGTCGAAGGCGGAAAATATCCGCAAACGGAAAAAACTGCATGAATCAGGGTTTCCGAAGCAGGCAAATCAGAAAGGAAGGCTCCGATTGAGCGGTTATGTGGATTTTGCCGGCGTATATGACCGGCTGACCTCGGAAATTGACTATCAAAAACGGGGAAGGTATTTTGACGCCTGTATACAGCGCCACGGCGGCAAAAAGGGGATTCTTTTGGACCTCGGCTGCGGGACCGGGTCGATGTGCGAGGTCATGGCGTCGCTGGGATATGACGTGATCGGCGTCGATTCGTCCTATGAGATGCTGATGAAGGCGGTGGAAAAACGGACGGCGTCGGGGCACGATATCACCTATCTGGCCCAGAGCATGACCGAGCTGGACATGTTCGGGACGCTGGACGTGGTCATATCGACGCTGGACAGCTTAAACCATCTGACGGAGTACGATGATTTTGACAAGGCAATCGCCGGGGTCGCGCTGTTTCTCCATCCGGACGGGGTTTTTGTCTTTGACGTCAACACGGTGTATAAGCATGAAAAGGTGCTGGGGAACAACACCTTTGTCTATGACATGGACGATGTTTACTGCGTCTGGCAGAACACCCTTCTCCCGGAGCATCTGGTACAGATGGATCTGGACTTTTTCGTCCGCGACGAAGAGGACGCATACACCCGGATGGAAGACCATTTTGCCGAGCGGGCATATACCCATGAGGAGATTTTGTCGGCTCTGGAGCACCACGGGATGCGGCTGGAGGCGGTCTATCACGAGGACAGCTTTGATGCGCCGAAGCCTGACTCTCAGCGGCTGATTTATGTGGCGAAGATGGCTCATTCGGTGCAGGCGCCGCCGAAGGATAACAGAATATAATGTGAGGTGGACAGCAAGGCTTTTTGCTGTTCACTTTTGCGGTTTACGGCTGTATAAACAGAAAGGAAAATTTTATGGGAAGAATTACCCGTGCATTATCAAAAGACGGTTCCGCCATGGCGATGGCGATCAACTCCACCGATATCGCATCCCGCATTGAGCAGGTGCACAAGACCTCCGCGGTCATGACTGCCGCAGCCGGGCGGCTCGCGACAGCGGCCTCGATGATGGGCGTGCTGCTGAAAGCCGAGGACGACACCCTGACCCTGCGGCTGGACGGGCATGGTCCCGGCGGCGTATTGATTGCGGTGTCGGACGCCCAGGGCAACGTCAAGGCCTCGGTCACCAATCCGGTAGTCGAGCTGCCGCTGAACCCGTACGGCAAGCTGGATGTCGGCGGCGCGGTCGGCAGGGACGGCACCCTCTCGATCATCCGGGAGATGGGGCTGAAAGAGCCGTATATCGGCCAGGTGCCGATCGTTTCCGGCGAAATCGCCGAGGATATCACCAACTACTATGCCACCAGCGAACAGACCCCGACTGTCTGTGGCCTGGGTGTTTTGGTCAACCCCGACCTCACGGTGCAGGCAGCAGGCGGCTTTCTGGTGCAGCTGCTGCCCTTTGCCGACCCGGCGGTCATCGATCAGCTGGAGGAAAACCTCAAAGGGCTGCCGCCGGTTTCGTCGATGATCCGCGACGGCGTCACCCCGCAGGAGATTGTA
>CAMAJC010000070.1 GCA_945835425.1 uncultured Clostridia bacterium | reverse complement strand
CCTTAGGAGAGCATATGCTGCACGGAATTGGACTGCGTCCAATGTCCGCGCAGGAAGGGGATTTCGCCCATTGCGATGGGCGACCAGAGACTCTGTCTCTGGACTCTGCCAACCCTTTTCACAAAAGGGTTGGATCCCAAAACGCAATCCCTAAGACGGGCAGTTTGTGCTTAGATCGACTCGTGGAAGGTTCTGCTGATGACTTCGAGCTGCTGTTCTCTCGACAGGCGGTTGAAGTTGACAGCGTAACCGGAGACGCGGATGGTGAGGGTGGGGTACTGTTCGGGGTGTTCCATGGCGTCGATGAGCAGTTCGCGGTTGAGGACATTGACATTCAGATGATGTGCGCCCTGGGCAAAATACCCGTCGAGAATCGCGACGAGGTTATTTTCCCGCTGTGCCGCGTCCTTGCCGAGCGCCGTCGGGACGATGGAGAAGGTGTTGGAAACGCCGTCCTGGCAGACATTGCGGTAGGGAATCTTCGCGACCGAGTTGAGCGACGCCAGCGCGCCGTTTTCGTCTCTGCCGTGCATCGGGTTTGCGCCGGGAGCGAGCGGTTCGCCGACCTTGCGTCCGTCGGGAGTAGGCCCGGTCTTTTTGCCGTACATGACGTTACTTGTGATGGTCAGCGCAGAGAGGGTATGCTTTGCGTTCCGGTAGAGCGGGTGTTTTTTCAGCTCATTGGAGAAGTAAGTGACCGCCTCGACCGCCAGATCATCGACCCGGTCGTCGTCGTTGCCGTATTTCGGGAAATCGCCCTTGACGCTGAAGTCGACCGCGATGCCGTTTGCGGTGCGGACAGGCCGGACCTTTGCGTACTTGATTGCCGAGAGGGAGTCAGCCGCGACCGACAGGCCTGCCATACCGAAGGCCATCAGCCGTTCGACGTTGGTATCATGCAGCGCCATCTGCGAAGCCTCATAAGCATATTTATCGTGCATATAATGGATGATATTGACCGCATCGACATACAGCCCGGCCACATAAGAAAGCACCTTCTTATAGTTCGCCATAACCTTGTCGAAGTCGAGCACTTCATCGGTGATCGGCTCGATGCCGGGAACGACCTTGGTGCCCTTCAGCTCGTCGACGCCGCCGTTGATGGCGTAGAGGAGGGATTTTGCCATGTTGGCTCTTGCGCCGAAGAACTGCATCTGCTTGCCGACGGTCATCGCCGATACGCAGCAAGCAATTGCATAATCATCGCCATAAATCGGGCGCATCACGTCGTCGTTCTCGTACTGGATGGAGTCGGTGGCGATGGACATTTTCGCGCAGTAACGCTTGAAGTTCTCGGGCAGCTTTTCGCTCCAGAGGACGGTCAGATTGGGTTCCGGCGCGGTGCCGAGATTGGTCAGGGTGTGCAGGTAACGGAAGGAGTTCTTGGTGACCAGCGGCTTGCCGTTTATGCCGACGCCGCCGATAGACTCGGTGACCCAGGTGGGGTCGCCGCCGAACAGCTCGTTGTACTCAGGTGTACGCAGGTGACGGACAAGGCGCAGCTTGATGATAAACTGGTCGATCAGTTCCTGTGCGCCTTCTTCGGTCAGGGTGCCGTTTTCGAGGTCGCGCTGGATGTAGATGTCCAGGAAGGTGGAGGTGCGGCCGAGAGAAGTCGCAGCGCCGTTGTTTTCCTTGATGCCGGCGAGGTAAGCCATGTAGAGGTACTGGACAGCTTCTTTTGCGTTGGTTGCGGGCTGGGAGATATCGACGCCGTATTTCAGCGCCATCGATTTGACCTTGTCCATAGCGCGGATCTGTTCATTGACCTCCTCGCGCAGCCGGATGAGCTCCTCGGTCATGGGGCCGTCGAGCTTGCGCAGGTCCTCGCGCTTCTGTTCCTGCAGGTAGTCCATGCCGTACAGAGCGACTCTCCGGTAGTCGCCGATGATACGTCCTCTGCCGTAAGCGTCCGGCAGGCCGGTCAGCAGGCCCGCATGGCGAGCTGCGCGGACACGCTCGGGATATGCGTCAAAAACGCCCTCGTTATGGGTCTTGCGGTATTCGTGGAAGTTCTTCTCGATCTCAGGGTTGAGGGTATAGCCGTACTGTTTAAGGCTACTCTGCGCCATTCTCATGCCGCCGTAGAGGTTCACGATGCGCTTTAAGGGCGCGTCGGTCTGCAGGCCGACAATGACCTCGTTTTCTTTATCGATATAGCCGGGCGCGAAGTTGTCGATACCGGAGATGATATCGGTCTCCACGTCGATGATGCCTTTCTGGATTTCCTCGACGATCAGAGCGTGGCATTTCTCCCAGACCTTGCTGGTTTTCCCGCTGATTCCGGCGAGGAAGGAATCGTCGCCCTCGTAGAGGGTGTAGTTTTTCTGGATGAAGCTGCGGACGTTTACCTCGTCCATCCACACGCCCTCATGAAACCCTTTCCAAGCCCCATTTTTCAGCATTTCCTTTTCCATCTTCATCTTTCCTTTCTTTCAGCCTTTGAAAAGGCTGGCGAAACTTTTCTGTTCGCGATGGTCGCCCGCGTACCGACGGGCTCGTTCGTTAAAGGCGTAGCCTAGCCGAACGCGCCGGGCGGCGAGCAAAATTCTCGACGCTTTTTCTATTTTGTAAGAAAGAGGTTTATTTCTTCCTTGGTATGAATTTGTGTTTATTTATCAATTGGTTTGTGCGGGTGCGAAGTTCTATGAATTGCATTTCCTCGTGCGTGAACGGCGTTATTGAATCATGCGCCGAACCGGCGCATACCATCACTCCACTCTTCACTCTCCACACTTCACTCTAAGCAAGCTCTCCACACTCCCAAAGATTCTTTCCTGCATTTCCCTGCAAACCTCCGGGTTCATCGGCGGCGTATCGCCAAGGGAATAGGGGATTCCGAGGTGCTCATATTTATGCACCCCGAGCTTGTGATAGGGAAGCAGCTCGACCTTCTGGACACCCTTGATGGTGTCGACATACCGTTTCAGGCCCGCAAGATGCTTTTCTCCATCAGTCAGTCCCGGCACGACCACATGCCGCACCCAAATGGGCACGCCCATCTCCTGCACGATGCTGAGGAAATGCTCCGTTTCCTCCATCGGCTGGCCGGTCAGTGACTGGTACTGTTCCGGGAGGAAGTGCTTGACATCGTAGAGGATGAGGTCGGTGTGGGAGAGAATCGCGCGGTATTGCGCCGCATCGCCTGTCCCGAATCCCGCCGTGTCCAGACAGGTATGAATCCCGGCCTCTTTGCAGAGTGCAAGGGTTTCGGTCAGAAACTCGGGCTGCAGAAGCGGTTCGCCGCCGGAAAAGGTGACGCCGCCGCCGCTGGCCTTATAGTAGGTCGAAAAGCGTTTCAGCTTTTTCACCAGCGCCTCAGGGGAAATGACTTCTCCTGCGCCTTCCTTCCAGCTGTCGGGGTTATGGCAGTACCGGCAGCGGAGCCTGCACCCGGACAGGAAAACCACCGTCCGGATTCCCGGTCCGTCCACCAGTCCCATGCTTTCGATTGAATGAATAAAACCGTTCATGGCAACCTCCTTTTAAGCAGAGAGATGTGTAGTCAATAAACGGAAAACCCTTCTGTCCGGCCGCGGCGGACAGAAAAAAGCCGACCTAACCGAGCAGATGTGCCCAGACGGTCGGCTTCTTACAGTCATACTCCCTGTGGTTTATACTCCACTTCCGTCAGTCATATGACCCTCTGTCTAAAGAATACCATAAGAGTAGGGATATGTCAAGCTGGCAAAAAGACCATTTGGCAGGTAAACAGGGCGGGATTTTTGTCGATTCTTGTCACCGATGAGAGTTTTATCAAAAGTTTAAATTTTGCAAAATAATCGCGCAATGTTCTTGTCAAAACTGCCGGTTCATGGTATGATAAGGGTAACCAAAGAAACCTTTGATTTAAAGCTTTTTCCCCGCCTTCGGCGGGGAAAAAGCCGCTGAGACACACCTCTGAAAACAGAGAAAGCCAAGTGAATCAGAGTTTCCCAAAAAAGAAAGGAATGGATGCAAATGGTATCGCCAAACAGAAAGCTGTATTCGGTTTTATGCTACATCTGGGTGCTGTGGATTGTCGGGCTGGTTGTCGCGCAGGACGACCCGGTGGTCAAGCGCCACATCAACCAGGGCCTGAACCTCTTTATTTTGGAGACGATCGCGAGTATTTTGTCCTTTATCCCGATTCTGGACATCGTCGGCGGTCTTTTATACATCCTGTGCTTTATCCTCGCAGTTCTCGGCGTCGTGTCCGCAGTCAAAGGGGACGACAAACCGCTGCCGATCCTGAGCATTCTGACCCTCATCCGGTAATATTTCCCGCACGGTCCGTTTGATGGCGGGCTTATCAGACAGTAAGATATCGCAGTAAAGAAAATGCCCGTGCAAAAAGGTTCGGGCATTTTTCGTATTCGCTGTCTTGTGACAAAAAATATAGAGTGGTGAACCGTTCAGATGAAAAAGAAACTTCCGCGGATATTCCTGCTTGCATTGATCATTCTCATAATTGCTTTGGGCGCAATTGGATTGCTGCTGGCAAAGGGAGGATTTATGAAATCAAAATATGTTTTGAAATGGGTGACGTCCTCTTCCGAAAACGGGGAACAGGCATTGGCTGTCCGGGAAGGAGACGTCATTCTTGAAAAATTCTACGGGTGTGAGGTGCTGCCTGCCGCGCTGGATTTTACCAAGCCGGTCACCCGAAAGAAAATTACCAATGCGCCGTTTAAAGAATCGGAAAGACTTTTACGAATAAAAGAACTGGGCGAAGATGCAGCAGTGGTCGCCATACTGTATCAGACAACATCCTACGAAGGTGCAGACACCCTGGTCACAACAGAGACGGAAGAGCTCATAACGGTAAAATACGGCGAGGAATTCTCTGTTTACGCAAAAGAGCAGGTTTACGATTCGTATTCCGCTGTTATGCTTACATTTATCATCGTAGACACATCAAAACCGCAGGAGCAGAAAACGCCGAACTTCTGCACCGAATGCGGGAATAAATTGATACCGGGCGATAAGTTCTGCCGTGAATGCGGTACGCCTGTGCAGCAGTAAAATGTACAGATGAAAATAATCCTGCGTAGATTCAAGCTGCGCAGGATTATCTGCTTTATGGACGCAACCTTGTACGCGGATTATTTTGTTTGCTTATTTTCTGCCCGGATACGGATGAAAGCAGGGTGAATATCGCGGCGGGCTGAGGGCAGCCCGCCCTACGATTCATTCTTCATTCAATCTATGCAAAACTCACATGATATGCTATAATAAAAAGAAACAATAATTTTCGGCGGTGATCATTTTGGGGAAACTGGTAATCGGGATATTGGCCCACGTTGACGCGGGGAAGACGACTTTGTCGGAAGGGCTCTTGTACAAAGCAGGCGCATTACGCAAGCTCGGCCGGGTCGATCACGGCGACGCCTTTCTGGACACCGAGACCCTGGAGCGGGAGCGCGGCATCACGATCTTTTCCAAGCAGGCGATCCTGCCGCTGGGCGAGACGGAGGTGACGCTTCTTGACACGCCGGGCCATGTCGACTTTTCCGCCGAAGCCGAGCGGACGCTGTCGGTGCTGGATTATGCGATTCTGGTCATCAGCGGCACCGACGGGGTACAGGGCCACACCGAGACCCTCTGGCGGCTGCTGGAGCGGCACCATGTCCCGGTTTTCCTCTTTATCAATAAGACTGACCTTCTGGACGCTGCGGGCGGTCCGGCAGCGCGCGAAGGCGTCATGGAACAGCTGAAAAAGCGCTTTGGAAAGGGATGCATCGACTTTGCATCTGAGCCCGACGCGCTCTATGAGCAGGCCGCCGACTGCGGGGACGAGATGCTGGAAGCGTATCTCGAAAGCGGGAGCGTTGGGAAACCGATGCTGCGCCGCGCCATAAGGGAGCGCCGGATTTTCCCCTGCTATTTTGGCTCGGCATTAAAGCTTACCGGCATCGAAGCGTTTATAAACGGCCTGTGCCGGTACACCGAACTCCCTGCATACCCGGATGCGTTCGGCGCGCGGGTGTTCAAGATTTCCCGGGACAATCAGGGCGCGCGGCTGACCTTCATGAAGATCACCGGCGGCGGGCTGGCGGTCAAGACGCTGCTGCGCGGCACCGACACCGCAGGGAACCCTTGGGAGGAAAAGGCCGACCAGCTCCGGGTCTATTCCGGCTCGAAATATAAGCTGACCAATTTTGCGCCGGTAGGTTCAGTCGTCGCCGTCACCGGGCTCACCAAAACACGGCCGGGTGAAGGGCTGGGGTTTGAGGGCGCGTCCGAAACGCCGGTTCTGACGCCGGTTCTCACCTATCGTTTAAACCTGCCGCCGGACGTGTCGGTGCATGAGGCCTTCCGCAAGCTCTCCCAGTTGGAAGAGGAAGACCCGCAGCTGCATATGGTCTGGAATGAACAGCTGCAGGAGATTCATGTGCAGCTGATGGGCGTCGTGCAGCTGGAGATATTGCAGCGGCTGATCGCCGACCGCTTTGGAATGGCAGTCACCTTCGGCGAAGGCAGCATCGTCTATAAAGAGACCATCACTGCGCCGGTCGAGGGCGTCGGGCATTTTGAGCCGCTGCGGCATTATGCCGAGGTGCATCTGCTGATGGAACCGGGCGAGCGGGGAAGCGGGATGCAGTTTGCCACCATGGTCAGCGAGGACGACCTTGACCGTAACTGGCAGCGGCTGATCCTGACCCATCTGGAGGAAAAAGAGCATCTAGGCGTTCTGACCGGCAGCCCCATCACCGACATAAAGATAACTTTGTGCGCCGGACGCGCACACCTCAAGCACACCGAGGGCGGCGATTTCCGTCAGGCGACCTACCGCGCCGTCCGTCAGGGCCTGATGCAGGCCGAGAGCATCCTGCTGGAACCCTACTACAATTTCCGCATCGAGCTGCCGCCGGAAAGCGTTGGCCGGGCGATGAACGATATCCAGACCCGCGCCGGTCAGTTCGACCCGCCGGAAACGGTCGGAGAGATGACGCTGCTCACCGGCTTTGCTCCGGTCAGCGAGATGCGCGACTATGCCGCCGAGCTGACCGCTTATACCCATGGCCGCGGCCGGTTTTCCTGCACCGTCCGCGGGTACGAACCCTGCCATAATGCCGAAAAGGTCATGGCGGATTATGGATATAACCCGATGGCTGACATGGAAAACACGCCGGATTCGGTCTTCTGCGCCCATGGAGCCGGGTTTGTGGTGCCTTGGGACGAGGTGCGCGAGCATATGCACCTGGAAGGACTGCAGCTGCATGAAGACGAGCCTCCTCCGCAGCCGCAGCCGAAAAGGGAAGCGCCGCGCTTTTCCGGTCGGATGGCTTATTCGGGAACGCGGGAAGAGGACAGGGAACTGGAACGGATTTTTGAGCAGACCTATGGTCCCATATCCCGGCGCGATTTCCTCCCGAAAAACACCGTTCGCCAACTCGACCGAGCAGCGCTCCTGCGGGAGATGGAGGATGTGCAGGAGTTTCTGCTGGTCGACGGGTACAACATCATCTTCGCATGGGAGGAGCTGCGGGAGCAGGCGAAAGTGAACCTCGACGCGGCAAGACAGGCGCTCATCGATATTCTGTGCAACTATCAGGGGTATAAGCAGTGCGGCCTGATCGTCGTGTTCGACGCTTATAAAGTCCATGGCGGACGCGGCGGCGTTGAGCGCCAGAACGACGTTTACATCGTCTACACCAAAGAGGCCGAGACCGCCGATATGTATATCGAGAAGGTGACTTACGAGCTGAAGGGGAAAAGACGGGTGCGGGTCGCGACTTCCGATAACCTCGAGCAGATGATCATTTTGGGACATGGGTCAACCCGCATTTCGGCGCTGTCCTTTTACGAGGAGGTGCAGATGGTCGAAGGGCGCATCGCCGACCTTATCCGCCAGCAGAACCATCAGGACAAGATCACCCGTCCACGGCTGGGAGACGTTATTAAAATGAATAATGAAGAATGAAGAATGAATAATGAATAATTAAGGTATCCGCTTGCGCGGATGGATTGAATTTGTGAACGTCACTTATTCGCACACACTACCCGTCTTAGTGACAAAAGTTTTCCGGCCGCCCTTTTCTAAAAGGGTGGCGGATTCCAAAGGCAGAGCCTTTGGTCGCTCTCCGCAGAGAGCGAA
>CAMAJC010000069.1 GCA_945835425.1 uncultured Clostridia bacterium | reverse complement strand
CTCACCACCGGCTCGACCGCCAATGAAGCCGCGCAGGCTCTGCTTTCAGCAGGTGCGCAGAGCGTCGACGTCCTTGTCCTGTCGGTTACGAAAGCGCAAATCGTCTGATTGTATATCCCAAACGGTAGGGCGGGCTGCCCTCAGCCTGCCGCAGTACCGCCATCCACCTATGAAAGGAAGTTATCCTTATGTCATTCACCGAAATCAAAACCACCGAAATCGAAGGCAACCTCTTTCAGATGCTGGGCCGCGAGTGGGCGCTCGTCACCGTGCAGGACCCCGACACCGGCAAGGTCAACACCATGACCGTCAGCTGGGGCGGCATGGGCGTTCTCTGGGGAAAAGACGTCGTCACCATCTACATCCGCCCGCAGCGGTACACCCATGCGTTCCTCGACAAAACCGACCATTTCACCCTGAGCTTTTACGACGGCATGAAGGACGCGCTCACTGTCTGCGGCAGAAAATCCGGCCGCGATACCGATAAAATTGCCGAAGCCGGGCTGCACCTGACCGGAGAAGAAAGCTATCCCTGGTTTGAGGAGTCTAAGCTGGTGCTCTGCTGCAAGACTCTCTACCGGTCGGCTTTTGATCCCCAAAAGATGGCGGACGGCATCGACGCGGCGAACTATCCGGGGCACGATTACCACGACGTCTACATCGCCGAGATCGTCAAGGTGCTGAAAAAAGAGGGATGAGCACCGTTTCCGAGTACCGCTACCGGGTTCCGGAAAAGGCCGACGGACTGCTCTTACAGGATTATTTTCAAAACTGCCTGGGCTTTTCCCGGCGGATCGTCATCGACCTGAAAAAAGGCGGGTTATCGGTCAACGGCGCGCACCGGCGGATGGTCGACCCGGTTTATGCCGGGGATGAGATCGTCCTGACGCTCGGGGAAGAGGAGGAGCCAAACCTCATCCCAAACCCTGACCTGCCGGTGTCCATCCTCTATGAGGACCGCGACCTGACCGCCATGGTCAAACCCGCGGGTATGTCGGTGCATCCCTGCACCCTCTATTATGACGATACCGTGGGGAATTGGTTTGCCGCCCATTATCAGGGCGCAGACGGCCGCGGCATCGCTTTTCGTCCGCTCTACCGTCTCGACCGGGACACCACCGGCATTGTTGTCGCCGCGAAAAATACCCTGTCGGCCGGGATGCTGATGGGGCATCTCCGCAAGGTTTATTACGCCGTGGCGGAAGGGTACGTTGAGGAGGACAGCGGCACAATTGACGCGCCGCTCGTCCGGGTGCCCGGCTCGATCATCACCCGCAAGGTGGATTTTGCCCGGGAGGACGCCCAGCGCGCCGTCACCCATTATCAGGTGCTGCGCCGGGGAAACGGCCACACCCTGCTTTCTTTCCATCTGGAGACCGGCCGCACCCACCAGATCCGGGTGCATATGGCCTATATCGGCCATCCGCTGGCAGGAGACACCCTCTACGGCGGACACGACACGCTCATCAAAACCCAGGCTCTCCACTGCGGAGAAGTCACCATCCCGGCTGTCGCGGCTCTGGAGAGGGAAGAAATGACCCTTTCCTGTCCGCTGCCGGAAGAAATGGCAAGGCTTGTCGACCTGTAAAGGATGTGCCTGCACAACTGCTTTCAGCCACTTTGAAATAATTTCTGCAAGTATTTTTATGTTGTAGCGGCGACCTGCGGTCGCCACCGATACAGGCAAAAGATTTCATATATCCTCTTATAATTTTATTGCCCGCTGTCTGAAAAGCAGACAGCGGGCAGTTTTTTTATCTATCGACGGCTAAACAAATAGGATGGGTAAAAATATAAACTTTCTACCCCATGCCTATGAAAAGCAAAACGCCCGGAAACAAACAGCGTTTTCGGGCGTTTTCATAAACGCTATCGATCAATCCGCGAAGGAAATACCCAGTGCTCTGGCGTATTTGACCTCTTCACCGTCGACGGGGACATATTTCAGCTTCCCGGCGACTTCTTCCAGCGGAACGGGAACCAGCTCGTTGCCGCGGAGGGCGACCATATTGCCGTATTTCTCTTCCAGAATCAGCTGGCCTGCTGCCGCGCCCAGTTCGGTTGCGAACCGGCGGTCATAGGCGCAGGGATTGCCGCCGCGCTGGGTATGGCCGGGGTTGACGCAGCGGATTTCGTTGGGGACCAGCTCAGCCAGCGCCTTTGCCAGACGGTCGGAAGCGGTGCCGGTGGAGGCGTAGAACGCTGCCCGCTCCTTCTTGGGCATCTTGGCTTCTTCCTTGGTCATGGCGCCCTCTGCGACGCAGATGATCGAGTACTTCTTACCGGCCTTGGTGTTCTTTTTGATCAGGGCCGCGACCTTCTTGACGCTGTAGGGGATTTCCGGGAGCAGAATCGCGTCGGCGCCGCCGGCGATACCGGCTTCCAGAGCCAGCCAACCGACCTTATGGCCCATGATCTCCACGAGGAAGGTGCGGGAATGGGAAGCGGCGGTCGTGCGGGTGCGGTCGATGGCTTCGGTGGCGATCTCAACGGCGGTATGGCAGCCGAAGGTCATATCAGTGCCCCAGATATCGTTATCAATCGTCTTGGGCAGGGAAACGACGTTGAGGCCCTGCTGCGAAAGGAGGTTTGCGGTCTTGGTGGAGCCGTTGCCGCCGAGGACAACGAGACAGTCCAGTTTCAGCTTGGCGTAGGTCTTTTTCATTTCCTTGACCTTGTCCAGGCCGGTCTCAGGGTCGACGATCTGAATCAGCTTAAAGGGCTCGCGGGAGGTGCCGAGGATGGTGCCGCCCATGTTCTGGATACCGGCAAAATCGGCGCGGGTCATCTTGCGGTATTTGCCGTAGATGAGGCCCTTATAGCCGTCCTCAAAGCCGTAAAACTCGACTTCCTTGTCGCCCAGTGCGGTGCAGATGGTCTCAGTCACGCCGCGCATAGCGGGATTTAACCCCTGGCAGTCGCCGCCGCTGGTCAAAAAACCTATTCTTTTCATATCCGTTTCCTTCCTTTCGCATGGCGCCCACTTTGACGCCGCTGCATAATAATACAAATAAATTAATCTTTGATTTTCCTACGTTTCTACATCTAAAAAGCGTATTCTGCCGTGTTTTCTCCGCCTACGGCAGAGAAAACACATAAATCAAAGTCAATTATTTTTCAGACGGCTGATGCACCTTAAACGCCGTGGTCTCCGGTACGGAAGCCAGCGCCTTTTCCGCTTCCTTCGCCGCAGACTTCGCCATATCGGAGAAGATGCGGTGGCTGTTTAAAGCCTTGCGGTTGCCGCGGCGGTCGACCAGCTGGTAGCTGGTGTCCGGCTGCATAACGCGGGTATTGACGTTGTCGTTCCACATGACTTCAAGGATTTCCTCGGCTCTCCCCATAAGCTCCGCTTCAATGGGGAATACCAGCTCGACGCGGTGGTCGAGGTTACGCTGCATCCAGTCGGCAGAGCCCATCCAGATACGGGGATTGCCGCCGCACTCGAACTTAAAGATACGGCTGTGCTCCAGCAGCTGGCCGACAATCGAATGGACGGTGATATTTTCGCTGAGCCCCGGTACGCCGGGAATCAGGCAGCAGATACCTCTGACGATCAGCTTGACCGGCACACCGGCCTGGGACGCTTTATACAAAAGCTCGATGATCTCCGGGTCAACCAGCGAGTTGACCTTGGCCGTAATGCCGGAGGGCAGGCCCTGCTGGGCATAGGCGATCTCGCTTTCGATCATCTCTCTAAAGAACGGACGCATGTCGTTGGGCGCGGTCACAAAGCGGTTGTAGCGCGGCGGACGGGAATAGCCGGTCAGAACGTTGAACAGGCTGGACGCGTCGCTGCCGTAAGGCTCTTTGCAGGTCATAACGCCGATATCGGTATAAATCCGGGCAGTGGAGTCGTTGTAGTTGCCGGTGCCCATATGAACATAGCGGCGGATGCCGTCCTCTTCTCTGCGGACGACCAACAGAATTTTGCAGTGGGTTTTCAGTCCCGACAGGCCGTATACGACATGGCAGCCCGCTTTTTCCAGCTTCTGTGCCCAGTGGATATTGTTTTCCTCATCAAAACGTGCCTTCAGCTCGACCAGAACGGTGACCTGCTTGCCGTTTTCCGCCGCTTTCATCAGGGCGGCAACGATGGGAGAATTGCCGGAGACGCGGTAGAGGGTCTGCTTGATAGCGAGGACGTCCGGGTCTTCCGCAGCGGTGCGGACAAAGTCGACGACAGTCCCGAAGCTTTCATAGGGGTGATGGACCATGCAGTCATGGGCGCGGATGGCGGCGAAGATATCTTCCTGTCCCACAAAGTCCGCAGGGGTCTCGACGGGGACAATCGGCTCATAGCACATATTGCTGCAGCCGGGGATGCCCGCAAACTTGGAGAATAGGGTCAGGTCCAGCGGACCGCTGACCTTGACGACCTTGCTCTCCTCAATGGGCAGCATCTCCTCGAGGAATTCCAGCGCCTCTTTATCGCAGCCGGTCTGAACCTCCAGACGGACCGGACGGCCGGATTTCCGCTTCTTGATAGACGCCTTAATCTCTTCCAGGAAGTCCTCCGATTCCTCGTCGATGGACAGGTCGGAGTCGCGGGTGATGCGGAAAAGGGAGCAGCTTACGATCTCGTGCAGCTCAAACAGCAGCGCCATATGGGAGATAATGATGTCCTCCAACAGGACAAAGCTGCGCTGCTTCTTTCCGTCCCCGCCGGTCGTCTCCGGCAGTTCGAGGAAACGGGGCAGGATGGACGGAACCTGTACAACCGCAAAAGCCTCGGTGTCCTTTTTCTTCTTCTTTTTATCCTTCTTGCTCTCGCCCTCTTCGTCCTTTTTCTCCCGCAGGCGGACGACGATATTGAGGCTCTTGTTGGCGAGCCGCGGGAACGGACGGCTGCGGTCGACCGCCATCGGGGTCAGCACCGGGAACAGCACCTTTTCAAAATAGGCGTCCAGATGCACCTTCTGTTCCTCGCTCAGCTCATCGGCCGATAAAAACCGGATGCCGACCTTGTCCAGCTGGGGCAGAATCGAACGGCTTAAGCAGGAATACTGCCGGTCGATAAAATCGCGGATTTTCGCGTCCAGCACAGGCAGCAGCTCTTTAGCGGTATAGCCGGAAGGGTAGGTCTTTTCGCCCTTGGACTCGGCCACATCCATGACTCCTGCCGCGCGGACCATTACAAATTCATCCAGATTGGACGCGGTGATTGCCAGAAACCGTATCCGCTCCATCAGCGGGTTTTCTTTTTCATATGCTTCTTCCAGGACGCGGGCGTTAAAATCCAGCCAGCTCAGTTCCCGGTCGATCAGGTTTGTCTTTTGTTCCATATATTCTCATTCTCCTGTATGTCGGGTCGGTTTCTTTATTTCAGCAGCGCGGTCTTGACGTGCAGCACCGGCTGGACGCCGAATACCTCGTAAAACAGCTTGCCGGCCTCGTCGAAAGCCTTCTTTTCCAGATAAAGGTTGCCGTCATAGACCGTCGTGACTGTCAGGCGGTCGCCGTCAAAGCGGATGGAAATATCCGAGAGTTTCTGCTTTTTGCAAAGGTCGAGCGCGTCCGCCAGCAGGAAATAGGAGCGCAGCTGCTGTACCCGCAGCGAACGGTCTTCGCCGGTCTGCTGAATCTCCGCGATCATGTGGCGGTCGGATGCGGACATACCCGGCAGGTTGAAGCTCTCGATCAGCGAGGCGCTGCAGCGGGCGTGGTGCTCGATATCGCTGAAATAGCCGCAGTTGTGCAGCAGGCAGGCCAGCTTGAGGTAGAGCAGGTCGTCCGCGCCGGGATGCAGCTTGCCGGTCTTGACATACAGCTTTTCCGCAAAGTCCGCGACCTTTTCGGCGTGCTCCATCGGGCAGCCGTGGCGCTTTGCCAGCGTCCGCGCACAGCCGAGGGCATTTTCCTGCATATACTGGTCATATTCCTTCCGCTCGGGCTTTAAGAGAATCTGTTCCAGCAGCGAACCTAAAAGCGAACCGTACACGCCGATAACCACCGATACGCCGGTCAGCTCGGTCAGCTTCTGGTAGATAAGGATCGAAGCGTAGACCGCTCTTTCCTGCTTGAGGCTCAGGCCGTAAGCCTTGCCCGCTTCCTCCGGCAGCATCTCCATGATCTCCCGGCCGAGGCTCATCAGCTTTTCGGCAGGGATGATGCAGCGACCATCCTGAATCTCAACGCCGCACATCCGGGAAATTTCCGCCAGGGACGCGTCGGCGAAAACCAGCGTCTTGACCGATTTTCTGAATCCGTAAGAGTCCATGCCGTCCAGGCCGTCCTCGAGGTATTCGTTCATGACCGGCGCCGCCGCTTCCATGTCGGCCGCGATCTTTTCCCGCATCTGCAGCACGTCAAAGATGGTGATCGGCAGGTTCTGCCGCAGCCGCTGGCGTTTGCCGCTCTGGAGAGCCAGACCCAGCGACTCGTTGCCGATGACCGCATAAAGGTATTTGTCACCCTTGTCCCGGTCAAAGGACGCCATTGTCTTCTGCATCTGCCAGTAGAGCAGCGCCTTTTCCTCCTGGTCGTCAATGATGCTCAGCAGCATCCCGCTGCGTCCGGTCAGCTGCGAGAGGAAAAAGGGGAAGTTTTCGGCACTCCGCAGAAAGTCGGTGGAGAAAAGCTTGTACTGCTCGACCCCGAAGGCCGTCATCTCCTGCTGGAAGCCGTTTAAAATCCGGCAGAGCTCCAAAATGGAAGGCTGCCCGATCCGTCCGGTCGTGGCGATCTCCTTTTCCAGATCAAAGAAGCATTCCAGCCGGTCGAGTTCTATAATATTGCCGCCCTGATTCTGGGCGATCAGCATGGTCACCATGTCCGAGCCGATTTCGATTACAGCGGCGATTTTGCCGCCTTTCTTTTTGGGCATAAAATATACCCCTCCTCATTGTTCCGATATTTGTCCTGATGTCCTTCACTGCCTTTTCTGACATCGGGAAAATCCGGTTGAGTCAGAAATGACAGTTTTATCGGAAAAATATATAATAAAATTATATATTTTTCCAAGCCTTCTGTCAATTATTTTTTGACGATTTCAGCATTTTTTATCGGACGGGCAATTTTCCGATGAAAAATCCGTCAGTTTGCCGAAACCATTTCCACCCCATCTCCATCCTCCGACGGCAGATACGACAAAAACAGCCGCGCCACCGAGGACACATAAGCGCCGCGGCAGACCGCCGCCACAATCGACGACCGGAAAGACGGGCTGTCAATCTCGATGCGGCAGATATTCTCGCCTTCCGCCAGCCCGGCGGAAGAATCGGGTATCACGCCGATCCCCATGCCGTCCTGCGCCAGAGCCGCCACCGTCCGCGCATCGTCGCAGACGCAGAAAAAGTCCGGTTCAATGCCTTCTCCCCGCAGCAGCTCCGACAGCGTCGCTTCCCACCGCCGGTAGATCATCAGCGGCAGCGGCGCAAGGTCAGCGATACCCAGCGCATGGGGAAGAATATCGCCGTCATACTTTCCCGACAGCGCCTGCATAAAGATTTCCCGTCTGCCGACCGCCATCATCCGCTCCGGACGCAGAATCTGGTATTCCAGCCCGTCGGGTGAAAAAGGCGTGCGGATGATCGCCAGATCGATCCGGTGGCTGCGCAGCTGGTCGAGAAGCTGGTAGGTGTTCTGCTCGCTCAGTTCAAAGCGGATGCCGGGGTAGTCCCGATGGAACGCCTGCAGCCAGCCGGGAAGGTCGGCGCTGCAGATCGAGGAGACCGCTCCCAGGCGAAGTGTCCCGGTCGCGCCTTCCTTAAAATCGCGCAGCTCCTTTTCCATCGACTCTGCCATCTCCAGCAGACCCTCTGCCCGTTCATACAGCAGCTTTCCGGCGCCCGTCAGGGTCAATTTGTGCCCGTCCCGGTCGAAAAGCCGGCAGCCCAGTTCTTCCTCCAGCTGGCGGATTTGGGTGCTGAGCGGCGGCTGGGACATGAAAAGCACCCGTGCTGCGGCAGAAACGCTGCCCTGTTCCACGACCGCCGTAAAGTAGCGAAGCTGTTTTAAATCCATCCTTTCTCATTCCCTTATATTCTTTTCAGGCTTTTGCCTTATATTATTTTACGATAAAAAGCAGACAAAATCAACATATTTCGTATATTCAACTGTAAATTTTGCGTCAGTTTTATGTAAATCGCCTTTCTTTATTATATTCGCACACCAAGTAATTCATGAAATCTTTCTGTTTTTAAGAAAAAGTCTGTGTTATAATGAAGATG
>CAMAJC010000068.1 GCA_945835425.1 uncultured Clostridia bacterium | reverse complement strand
TTTACATCGATTTCCAGTGTAAAGGTCTTTTCCTTGCCAGACTCCAGCGTCCGCACGCCCAGCTTGCTTTCAAACTTATCGTCCGCGTCCGCGACAATTGCGCAGCCGTTCCAAGGCTCGATGCAGACAAAGGGCGCGCCCGCTTTCGGCGTCCAGAAGCCCATCTGAGTGAAGTCGTCAAACCGTACTTGTACCGATTTGCCGGTCACGCCGTCGACCAGGTCGACCTTGTGGGAATGAATCTCGTCAAAAACAATCGTGTCGATCTTTTCAAATACCGCATAATCCAGCTTGATCGTTTTGCTGTCGGCCATAAAGCTGCCGCGGTTTACACGGTCAAGCTCTTTCTTTTCATTAAATACCGGCTGGGTCGGAATTTCGTCCTTTTCAAAAACGATCGAATAGTCGGTGAATTTAGAATCCGGGCTGCTGGTAAAGGGGCAGCGGATAGCCGGATGGGTGCCGAAGCAGAAAGGCATCACTTCATCGCCAGTGTTGCGGACGGTGAAAGCCATTTTCATCGTGTGGTCAACGAGGGTATAGGTCAGGCTGAGGGTAAAGGGATAGGGGTATTTCGACAGGGTGTCCTCGTCCTGTGAGAGGGTGAGGGTCGCGGTGTTTCCCTCCGCCTTTTCCACCGTCCACTCCTTGTCGCGGGCGAAGCCGTGCTGCTTCATATGGTATTCCTGCCCTTTGATGATGACCGTATCGTTGCGCAGTCCGCCGACCAGCGGGAACAGGAAGGGCGCGCTGCGTTTCCAGTAATCGCTGCCGTCCCAGATATACTCATTGCCGTTTTCATCCCGCAGGGACTTCATTTCCGCCGCAAAGGTGTTGATGGAGGCAGACATTGTCCCGTTTGTCAGTTTAATTTCCATAATCGTTTCCGTCCTTTCATGAATATGCCGCATTTCTGTTTCCAGTTTACACCATTTACAGCCGTCTGTCAATTACAGGTTCGCCAGGGAAACTCTGGTTTCATCGGATTTCATTTTTTCGGAGACGCGTCCATGCGGCTCACGGTTCTATCTTCCCGTCCGTGCACATATGATAGAGACAAAGAAACGGACAGGTTCACTGAAAGAAATGAGGACGATATATATGTATATAGATAAAAACCTGCTCGACTGCCTGCCGGCAGCGGTTGCCCTTGCCCTGACCCGGATGGGACAGGATGCACAGATTTATGAACTGCGGCTGCGGGCAGGGAAGCCGGTACAGGTGATTCTGTCTAGCCGCAGCGGCTGGCTTTCCGGGTCCGGCCGACTGCTGGACACGCCGGAGGGCGCACTTTTGACCGATGCAGCCGCCCTCTTCGAGACCCTTTTCCGCGCCACCGGCCGCTCGATGCAGAGCGCCATGGACGGCATCTGCCGGGGGTATGTCTCGCTGCCCGGCGGCAGCAGACTGGGCGTCGCCGGAACCGCTTCGGTGCAGGGCGGACAGGTTTTGTCGGTACACAGTATTCAGACTTTGAACTTCCGCTTTGCCGCCTTTCTCCCGGACGCCGCCGATCCGCTGCTGCGCCAGCTGGACAGCCTTACATCCCTCCTGATTGCCGGGCCGCCGCTCAGCGGCAAGACGACCCTGCTCCGTTCCCTGATCGCCAAGCTTTCGCAGGGGACCAAACTGGCTGTGCTGGACGAGCGCGGGGAACTGACGCCGCTGCCGGAATCCGCCCTGACCGCCGACCTGCTGACCGGTTATCCGAAGGCGGCGGCAATCGAACTGGCTGTCCGGACCCTTTCGCCGCAGCTCTTAATCTGTGACGAGCTTTCACCGCTCGAAGCCTCAGCCGTCAGCGGCGCGCTCCACGCAGGCGTCCCGCTGATCGCGACAATTCACGCCGGGAGCGCCGAAGAGCTGCTGCGCCGGAAATGGGCCGTGCAGCTTTTGGAGGAAGGCTGTTTTGAAAAGATCGTTTTTCTTTCGGACGTCGGAAAAATCGGAAAGGTGATGGATGCGCGTGCAGTATTATCGGCTGGCGGCGGCAGTCTGCCTGCTGCTTTGCGGCAGCGGGACAGGGCTGTATCTGGCGGACCGGCTGCACCGGCAGGCAGCCTCGCTGCAAAAGCTGGTGCAGCTCTGTGTCCGGCTGGAAGGACTGCTTGGTATGCGGCTGCCGACGGCGGTGTTGACGGATATGCTGGTGCAGGAGCATCTGCTGCCGCCATCGGATGACCCGTGGGACGTCCTCAGCCGCTTTTCCGGTCCGGAACAATCCGCCTGCCGGGAGCTTGCCGCGCTCATTGGCCGCGGGGACGCCGAAAGCCAGATCGCAGCGGTGCAGCTCATTGAAACCGGTCTGCGCGTCCGGGAACGGGAAGCCCGGGAGGATGCGCAGACCAAAGGGAAACTGTACAGCACCCTCGGCCTTCTCGGTGGACTGCTGGCGGCGGTATTGTGTATTTAGTGGAAAGGAATGACCAAAAAATGGACGTAGATCTGATCTTCCGGATCGCCGCCATCGGCATCATCGTCGCCGTGCTCAATCAGGTGCTGATCCGTTCCGGCCGGGAGGAACAGGCGATGATGACGACGCTGGCCGGGCTGATCGTCGTGCTGACCATTCTTGTGACCCAGATCAGCACGCTGTTCGGCACCATCCAGCAGCTGTTCGGGCTGTACTGAGGAAACCTCTGATTCCATATGTTTGCGTGTATTTTATAGCAATCTGCATAAATCAGAGGTTCCTGCGATAAAGGAGGGATACGGATTGGAACAGTTTGGCTCCCTGATTGCCGCGGCGCTTCTGCTGGCGGTCATCACCCTGCTTTTGAAAAACTGGAAGCCGGAGTATGCGATGCTTCTTTCGATCGGCTGCGTCGCGCTGTTTATGGGCTGGACGGTGCTGCAGATGATTCCGCTGTTCACGACGGTCAGTTCCCTTGCCGGACAGGCCGGGGTAGACAGCAGCTATATCCGCATCCTCCTCCGCTGCCTCGGCATCTGCTGCCTGTCGGAGATCGGGACGAGCCTCTGTAAAGATGCCGGCCAGCAGTCCGCCGCCGTCCAGATCGAGCTGGCGGGAAAAGTCCTGATTCTTTCCAACTGTATGCCGGTCTATCAAAAGCTGCTGGAGCTGGCCCTGTCGATCATCAAGTAGAGGAGACCCATGAAAAAACTGCTTTTGCCGCTGTTTATTTTGCTGCTGTTTATTTTCCCTGCGCCGGTCTCCGCCGCCGAAACCGATGAAATGGTGGAGCAGCAGCTCGAAGAAAGCGGCTATTATTCGCTTTTTTCCCTGATTCCCGAGGAGGCGCAGGATTATTTTGACGGCTCCTTTGACGCGGACGATCTGGATAAAATCACCCTGTCGGGGCTGGCAAGGAAAGGGCTGGACATGCTGCGGGAAAAGGCGGCAGGTCCGCTGACCCTCTTTGGCTCGATGATGGCGGTCACCCTTTTGTCGGCGCTTTTGTCCGGATGGGGAAACGGGAGCACCTTTCGGCCGGTCGTCTCGCTCACCCAGACAATGCTGCTCGCCGGGACGGTTGTCACGGCCGTCCGGGAGACAGCGTCGCTCCTGGAAAAGCTTTCTTCCTTTATATTCAGTTTCCTGCCGGTGTTCGCCGCTGCCGCAGCAGCCTCAGGGAAACCCGCGTCGGCGGTCGTCTGGTACGGGACGACCCTGTCCGCCGTGGAACTTTTCTCAGCCGCCGTGCGCCATCTGGTGCTTCCGCTGATCCTGATTTTTGTCGCCCTCAGCTTCTGCAGCGTCCTGACCCCCGATATCCACGCTTCCGAACTGATCAAATCGGTGAAAAGCCTTGCACTGTGGATTTTATCCTTCTGCCTGACGGTTTTCCTGGCCCTTCTGACCATCAAGACCTCCGTCAGCGGCGCTACCGACGGCGTGACCCTGAAAACCGCCAAATTCCTGCTCAGCTCGGCGATTCCGGTGGTCGGCAGCGCCATCGGGGACGCCTGGGCAGCGGTCAGCGGCTGCTTGTCTCTTGTCAAAAGCACAATCGGCGTTTTCGGAATCGTTGTGATCGGCGTCACCTTTCTGCCGCAGATTCTCTACCTCGGCGCCCTGTCCGGCCTGCTGTCTCTGGGCGCAGCGGCGGCGGAAACTCTGTCGGAAAAGGAATCGGCAGAGGTGATGCGGGTATCGTCGTCAGCAGTCTCGGTGATGCTGGCGCTGCTGATCTGTTACGCCCTGATGCTGCTGGCGGCAATCGCCATGGTGCTGCTGGCCAGCGCCTGAAAGGAGGAGCCGATGTCCCAGCTGAAAACCGCTGCGGTAGCCATCTGCGGAACGATGGTGCTGACCGCCGTGATTATGTTCCTGGTCCCGCAGAAAGACAATAAAATGATGAAATTTGCCGTGCGGATTTTTTTTATTTTATCTCTGCTCCTGCCCTTCGCCGGGTGGAAAACGGAGGATTTCGCCCTGCCGGAGGTGTCGGAAAAAGACCTGTCCGGGGAGCTGGACGCCCTTGTCCAGCAGCAGCTGGAGCAGTCGATTATTTCTTCCCTCCAGTCCCAGGCCGCTTCAATCCTTCAAAAACACGGCGTTTCAGACCCGCAGATCGAAATTACTATACATAATCGGGAAGATACAGGCATATCTATTACCAGTCTGAAGGTTTTGGCGGCGCCGGAAGAGATGGACGCGGTCGCCTCGGCGGTGCCGGAGCTGACCGGGACCTTTGGCGTCACCGTCCAACTGGAAAGAGCGGAGAGTCAAAATGATGGAGAAGCTGAAAAAACTGACGGAGAGTAAAAAGCCGATGATCCTGTTTATCCTGGGACTGGCCGGGATGCTGCTCATTTTGCTGTCCTCGCTCCTGCCGGAGGGCGGGAAGGAGACGAAAACAGCGGACGTTTCCGACCCGGCGGCAGCGATCGAGCAGCGGCTGGAGGCGCTGATCTCCCAGATCGACGGCGCCGGAGAAACGCAGGTCATGGTCACCCTTTCGGATACCGGCAGCACCCAGTATCTGCGGGAAGACTCCAAAACGGAGGACTGGGAGAACGGGACGCTGAAAAGCCGCGAGACGAGCGGGGAATATGTCACGTCCGGCGGCAGCGCCGTCGTCGTTGCGCAGCGCACTCCGGCGGTTTCCGGCGTAGCCGTCATCTGCAAGGGAGGCGACCGGGCAGGGGTGCAAAACGATATTTACGAGGTACTCTATGCGCTGTACGGCCTTTCTTCGGCCCACGTCAGTATAGAGAAGATGAGTTGAAGGGATGGTATTTATGAAGATGAGCGTAATTCTGGGCAAAAAGCAGATCGTGCTGGCGAGTCTCGTGACCATTCTCGGCATTGCGGTCTATTTAAACTACATATTTGCCGGGGGCGGAAACACGGATGTGCTGACAGCGTCCGGCGGCGCGGATACACAGACCGCCTCGAGCGCCTCCTCCGAAGCGGCGGACTACGGCGAAGCCCAGCTGACCAGCGCCACTGTGACCGCTGAGGACGACTATTTCACCACTGCCCGGCTGGAACGCCGGAAAGCGCGGGATGAAGCGATTGAAACCCTGGCGCAGACCCTCGGCGCACAGGATATGACCGACGATGAAAAAGAACTGGCGACTGAAAAGGCGCTGCAGGTTTCCGCCCAGATCGAAAGCGAGAATAAGATCGAGACCCTTGTAAAAGCCAAGGGTTTCACCGACTGCCTGGCCTATGTGGACGACGGCTCGGTCCGCGTCGTTGTCCAGACCGAGGGCCTCACCTCAGAGACCGCCAACCAGATCAAGAACATTATCATCGAAGAAACCGGCCTTGCCGCCGAGTGCATCTCGGTTGATGAGATCAATGAAAATCAGCTTGCAGAACAGTCCGCGAACGAAAACTGACAAGAATTACGGGAGAGGGTATTTGCCTTCTCCCGTTTTTTTACATTCAACTACCCAATTGTCAACGAGCGTGGTAAAACATCCGAAGAGCGTGAGCTTGTCGAACGCTCTCGCCCAGTGTAATGCGTGGTACCACGGCCGCGGCGGATAAGAAAGTTTCGAGTTGTCCATGGGACAACGAGCCTTCTTCAAAGGCTGACCGTAACCCTCCATTATTCACTTTCCTAATAATATGCAAAAAAATATGCAAACGCCTTGTTTATTCACGGATTTGGTGCTATAATATCTCTGTAATAATGTCTGCGCCAACTGGTCTCCGGCTGCCGGCGCAGACGGGTCATCTTGGACAGGAGGGATTTTCATGCAGCCGAAAGTAAATCAAACCGCATCCAATATCAAGATCTCGGAAAGTGTTTTGGAAACCATTGTCAAGACCGTTATCAGCGAAATTCCGGGTGTTGCACGCCTTGCACCCCGCAGCGCCTGCCCGATCGATAAGCTTCTGAATACCCCCGCATCCCACCGGGTCGTTGGCCGGGTGGAAGGGGACGCAGCTGCCATCGACATTTCGGTGGTGCTGTCCTCCGGCTGCCGGATGAAGAGAGTCTGCTCGGAGATCCAGGAAAAGGTAAAAGAAGCGATCCAGGATATGACCGGCATCGCCGTCAGTCACGTCAATGTATATGTGACGGATATCGTCGCCGCAGAGACTGAATAATTATATTGAAGGGAAAAAACGTAAACTATGAAAAAGCTGACTCGACATCAGATGAGAGAAAATGCGTTCATTCTGGTTTTTGAGCGTATCTTTAACAACGACAGCGCACAGGAGCTTTTGGAGACTGCCCGGGAAAACGAGGAACTGGACATCACCCCCGAAGTGGAATCGATGTTTTTGGGGGTCGTCCGGTATCAGGACCCGATTGACGAAATCATCTCCGCCAACCTGAAAAACTGGCGGATGGAGCGCATCTCGAAGGTTTCTCTGGCGATCCTGCGCCTGGGCGTTTACGAGATCGTATACTGCGACAATATTGACGACGATATCGTCGTCAGCGAATGTGTCCGCCTGGCCAGCGATTTTGCCTATGAAGACGACATTTCCTTTATCAACGGCGTGCTGGGCAGCATCGTCCGCGCAAGACGGGCAGGGAACTGATGGCCGTTTATCTGGGGCTGGACACCTCCAATTACACCACCTCGACTGCCCTTTATGACAGCGGTACCGGCGAAGTGAAAATGAGCAAAAAACTGCTGCCGACTGCGCCGGGAGCCTTGGGCCTGCGGCAGAGCGACGCGGTTTTTGCCCATGTGCAGCAGCTGGGAAAGCTGTCGCAGGAGCTTTTCACCGCTTATGACGGTGCCCTTTCCGGCATCGGCGTTTCGGTTTTCCCGCGCCGGGCGGAGGGGTCGTATATGCCCTGCTTTCTGGTCGGGCAGATGGGCGCGGAGCTTGTCTCCTCGGCCCTCCATATCCCGATGTACACCTTCTCCCATCAGGAAGGCCATATCGCGGCAGCTCTTTATTCGGCCGGGCAGCTTTCGCTGATGGAAAAGCCCTTTTTAGCCTTCCACCTCTCCGGCGGCACGACCGACGCGCTGCTGGTGGAGCCGGGCAAGCCTTTTTTCAGGATCACGCCGGTGGCAAAATCCCTCGACTTAAAAGCCGGACAGGCGGTCGACCGGGTCGGCCTGATGCTGGGGCTGAAATTTCCCTGCGGGCCTGCGCTCACCGAGCTTGCCCTGACCTGCCATGAAAAAATCCGGGTCCGTCCGACGATGAAAGGGGCCGACTGCTGCCTTTCCGGAGTGGAAAACCGCTGCAGGAAACTGCTGGACGAGGGGAAAGAGCCTTCTTATGTGGCGCTTTTCTGCCTGCGTTCAATCGAAGCGGCGCTGGACGCCATGACCGCTGAACTGCTGCGCCGGTACGGCGACCTGCCGCTGCTCTATGCAGGCGGCGTCATGTCCAATGTCCTCATCCGCGAGACCATTGAGAAAAAATACGGCGGCTTTTTTGCCGATCCGCTTTATTCATCCGACAACAGCGCCGGGATTGCGCTTCTCGCTGCGCTGTCCGACGGCTGTACACCTGCTCTCAGAAAGGAACTCCCGTGAACCAGATTCTCACCGTCTCCCAGATCAACGGCTATCTGAAGGGACTGCTGGACGAAGATGTCCAGCTCAAAAGCATCTATATTCGCGGCGAAGTCTCCAACTTCACCCACCATTTAAAAACCGGGCATTTTTATTTTACCTTAAAAGACGCCCGCACCTCCATTAAAGCCGTCATGTTCAAATGGAACGCCTCCCGGCTGCGGTTTATGCCCAAGAGTGGTATGAGCGTCATCATTTTCGGCAGC
>CAMAJC010000067.1 GCA_945835425.1 uncultured Clostridia bacterium | reverse complement strand
CATTTCCCGGACGGCGCAGATTTTATCGGCGACCGTCACGATCACGCTCTCCCGATAACGGGGAAGGGCGAGATTTAGAGGAAACATATGCTTTTCGATAATGTCTTTGGAGATCGGGGAAAGGGCGAAATCCCGTTCAGCGTTTTTCCGTGCGCGGGCCGCATGGAAAAACCCGTGCAGCCGGTGGCTCTTATCGCCGTCGTGCCAGTCGTAGAGGAAATAGTCGTGGAGCAGCGCACCGCGGACCATGCTCTCCATATCGACCCGGATTTTAAAACGTAGCGCCAGAAAAATCGCCATCCGCGCGACCGCGAGGGAATGGTCGTAGCAGCTGGTATGGCCGTGCTGGAAAAAATGCTTTTCCCGCTGCATCCCATCGGAATCGAGGATAGAGCGTCCGTAGCGGTAGAGGAGCTTTGCGACGGCGTTTCGGGAGTATCTGCGTTTGCCGGTGCCTGCATTTGTCTCCATAAAGCTTCCTTTCTCCGTAGGACGGCGGCATGTGCAAATCGGGACAAAATCTTTTGTATGCGCAAACAGGTGCCGAATCTGCCGATTCAGCACCTGTTTTACTTTGGTGAGCCACCGGAGGCTCGAACTCCGGACCCTTTGATTAAAAGTCAAATGCTCTGCCAACTGAGCTAGTGGCTCTCACACATATCGTCAGGATATCTTTTATGGCTGTCTGCCACCTGACGGCGTCTATATAAAAACTGTTTGCCCGAATGCATGGGGCTGCGCAGTCATAAATCCGACCCGTTCGGGTCAGCGTGTGTAATTATAGCAGAGTTGGAATCGGTTGTCAATACATTTTTGTATTTTTGTCGCACACACCAGTATAACCAAAAGAAAGCAAAACTTTTTGTGCAAAGAATCAATATTCCAGCCGGTAAAAGTTCTTGTCCGACTGCAGGTTTTCAAAGTTATAGAGCACCAGAATATCGTCAAAATCCTTCCCGCTGCACAGTTCGTTGATGCCCACGGGATAGGAGCGCAGGTCGACTACATAGACCTCGTCAAATTCCGACAGAAACAGCGGCGCGATGGTGTTGGAGTAGGAGTCCTTGATGAGCAGCATCCGCTTCGGGTCGCCGGAAATCTCTTCCCGGGAGAGGACGGTCAGTCCGCCGTTGCCGTACAGAAATGCCGCGTACTTGTCCCTTGTATCAAAGGCCGCAGCGTCGTACCAGCCGTCCTTTTCCTCGCCGTCCACGACGGTCTTCACCGTAAAAGGCAGGTCGTAATAGGTGAGGGTGTCGGGTTTGGTATCGGTTTTCTTGCATTTGGAGTAGTAGGTGCCGTAAAAGTCCGGCACTTCCCGCAGGGTCAGCTCATCCTCGGAAAAAGCCCTGTACCCCTTTTCCGCGCAGTAGGCCCGGTAGAACCGGCAGGCGGTCGTGCCGCGCCAGTGGTGGTCGGTGTTGTAATAAAGGGACTCGCTGTCCAGCCCGGTGAGGACCGCGTCCGCATCCATCCACTGCACGGTGTTGTCCAGTTCTTCCCGCAGCTTTGCAAGGACTGCCCGCTGGTCGACCTGTCCGGCGCCGATGGGCAGCTGGTCAGGGGAGTAGGTGTAGCCGCTGGGGATGACCCCGAAGGTCACGCCGTCGTATTTGCCGGCAAATTCGTTCAGAAAATAGATGTTGCGGCTCAGCTGCTGCTCGTTATAGGAGGTCAGCTTGCCGAACAGCGCACCGTTTTTGCCGTAGAGGATGCCGTTGTTCTCGGTCTTTAAGAGGGCCGATTCGGTCATAGATTTGATAGTGATCCAGCCATCCCTTCCGGCGAACTGGTCGGTGACGACCTCTTCGTACTGCTTCTGGAAATCGCCTGACCAAAGCTTTTGGAGAGAGAAGCTGGCGGCGGTTTTCAGCGGCCGGTTTTCCATCTCGGACTTTTCCCGCACCGGGGTAGCGAGGTCGGCGACAGTCATGACCGCGATAAACCCCAGCAGCAGCGCCGCTGTCGGATAGCATTTTTTCTTTTTCATTTATTCGCGCCGCCTCCTCAGAAGTTCCAGTAGATAAACGGGTTGTAGGTCGAATCGACAAGGTATGCCACCGACAGAATCAGCACGACGCCCAGAAGTACTGTTTCGACTGCCGTGATCGTTTTTGTCTCACCGAAGCGGGAGATAAGCTTCTGATGTCCGTTTTTGATGACCGGCAGCGAGAGGATGCAGCCCAGCAGCAGCGTCACGCCGTACCCGCGCAGGGCGTAGAGCCAGTCGAGCGGGTTGCTTGCGGACATCAGGCCGCCGACCCCGAACATCCGCCCGAGGAATCCGCCGAGCCTGCCAAAGTCGCTGATTGCAAAGATGACCCAGGAGATCATCAGGATAATCGGGATGAAGATATGGGCCAGCACTTTATGCCGCTGGTACCATCCCAGCAGCCATTTTTTCTCAATGACCAGCAGCACGAAAAACCACAGACCCCATAAGACAAAGTTCCAGCTTGCTCCATGCCACAGCCCGGTCAGCGCCCAGACGATAAACAGGTTGCGGGTGCGCTTCCACGCGCTGCACCGGCTGCCGCCCAGCGGAAAATAAACATACTCCCGGAACCACCCGGACAGGGTCATATGCCAGCGCCGCCAGAACTCGGTGATCGAGCCGGAGACGTAAGGGTAATTGAAGTTTTGCGGGAAATGGAAGCCCAGCATCCGTCCGAGACCAATCGCCATCAGCGAATAGCCGGAGAAGTCAAAGTAAATCTGCAGCGAATAAGCCAGCGCCGCAATCCACGCCATCGGGGTCGAGATATCGGAAAGGGAGAGCGCCGCCGTCGCGTCCCAGAGAGAGCCGACATTGTTGGCAATCAGCACCTTGCTCCCCAGCCCCAGAATAAACAGCTTTGCGCCCTCCTCGATCTCCGGCAGGGTGATTTTGCGGCTTTTCAGCTCTGCCGCCACATCGGCGTACCGGACAATCGGTCCGGCAATCAGCTGCGGGAACAATACGACATAAGCGCCGAAGGTGATGATATTGTCCTCCGGCTCCACGTCGCCGCGGTAGACGTCGATGGTGTAGCTCATCGTCTGGAAGGTGTAAAAGCTGATGCCCAGCGGCAGGGTCGGGGAAAAGTCCGGCATCGGAATACCGGTCAGCGCCTCGATGTTCTGAAGGAAAAAGCCGGTGTACTTAAAGGTGAAAAGTATCCCCAGGTTAAAAAACATCGACAGGAGCAAAAACAGTTTCCGTTTCCATTTAACCGCGCCGAAATGCTTGATGCCCTGTCCGCAGCAGTAGTCGACGATCATCGACGCGAACATGATCGGCAGGTATTTGACCTCACCCCAGGCGTAAAAGACCAGGGAGACGATCATCAGGGTCAGGTTTTTGAGCTTGCGGGGTGTGAGATAGTAAAGCAGGAGCGCTGCCGGAAGGAACCGGAACAGGAAGAGCAGGCTGCTGAAGACCATGCAGGTCAGTCCTTTCTGAGAAGTATCGTATGTTTTTCTCCGCCGCAGACGGAGAAAAACATATCAGCATGCCCATTGAAAGCAGGCAGGCAAATAGATAAACATCGGTAAGGTTTCCCAAAGTTATGAAGTAACGTGCGGTTATCCGATTGCCCCGTAGAAAGCATTTTCCGCCAGCGCTACGTCGTCGCTGAAGTCGACCGCTTCTTCCGAACCGGGTTCCGGGGAAACGCCGACGATTAAGAGGGCCGCGTAATTGCCCTTGACAATGACCTTGGCGGCGTCCAGCCGCTCGGGATTGTACATGACGCCGTACCAGCTGAACGCCTCGATCTGCTCGGAGAGGGTCTGCTGGAGGGCAGCCTTGACGTTTTCGATCTCGCCGTCTTTTGCCTGTACGACCAGCAGGATATCGCAGTTGGTCATCATTCCGGCCAGGGTACCGCTGTAGCTGACGACCTGATCGGCAGAGATATGGAACTGCTCGGTCAGAGTCGTTTCATCGACCTCGATCGGGAAGTTGGAGATAGGCCCATGGCCGTACTGGCTCTCAAAGGCGCTGTTGATAGCGGCATGGATATCCGATGCGCTGACGCCGGTGCTTTCCGCCGGTTCCGACGGGGTCTCAGAGGACGGTTCGGAGGAAGGCTCGGAGGACACTGCCGAAGAAGGTGCAGAGGAGGCGGCGGAGGATTCCTTCGGCGGCTGGGAGGAAGCGGGCTTGGAAGATTCTGCGGGCTTGGAAGACGGCGCAGAGGACGCGGCAGACGCAGACGATTCTTCCGCGGGCTGGGAGGTCTCTTCCGATTCCGTCTCAGAACTTTCAGCCGTCTCGGAGGATTCCTCCGATGTTTCACTTTCCGCGCTCTCTTCGCTCTCTGCGGAGCTTTCCGAAGACGGCTGGGAGCTGATCACGCTGGCAGCCGAAGAAGAGCTTTCCGGCGCAGAACTCTCTTCCGCTTTATTGCCGCAGCCGGTAAATCCGGCGGTGAGCAGCAGGGCTAAAATAAAGGCAATCGTTTTTTTCATGTCAATTGTTTCCTTTCAGGTCAGTATTTATGTTACAGCAGAAAACAGGACAGGCAAAGGGCGAGCCTGTCCGTTATTTTATTCAGGAAAGTGCGTTATTGAAGGCGTTTTCGGCAAGGGCGACGTCTGCGCTGAAATCGACCTCAACCGAAGGGTCTTCCGGCGAAACGCCGACGATCAGGAGCGCGGCGTAGTTGCCCTTGACGACGACCTTGGCAGCGTCAAGCCGCTCGGTGTTGTTCATGACGGCGTACCAGCTGAAGGCGTCGTACTGCTCCTGCAGCGCCTGATTCAGGGCTTCCTGCACGTTTTGCAGCTCTCCTTCCTTTGCCTTGACCACCAGCAGCTCGTCGCAGTTGGTCATCATCCCGGCGATGACGCCGCGGTAGCTCTCGACCTGGTCGGGCGAGATGTGGAACTGCTCCGCGAGCATGGTGTCGTCCACATCCATCGGCATATTCTGGATGGCCTCGTGGCCGTAGGTCTCGGTAAAGGCAGTTTGGATAGCGTCATAGACCTCTTCGGCGGTGGCAGTGGGCGCGGCGTTTTTGCTGCCGCATCCGGCCAGAATACCCAGCGTCAGGAGAAGCGACAATCCGCTCAGCAGCGCATTTTTCAGTCTTTTCATTTTCATGGCGTTTCCTTTCATTTTTCGTTATTTTTGGGGAACTCATAGTTAATGGTAAGGAGAGCACGAAAAGGTTGCAGTGTTTCCAAAAAAATTTTCCAATCAGGAGACACCGTCCACATTTTGCAGATATTCCTGATAAGCGGCCTTCTCTTTTTCCAGATAATCCGCCACCAGCAGGTCGACGCAGGCGCCGTAGCTCTTCATCCCCAGGTTCTGATCATAGCTGGACAGAAAGGCCTCGTACACCGTCTCGGCGGCGTCGGCTCCCTTCGTTTCATAGCTTGCCCAATAGGCGTTGTTATAATCGAGGTCGGCGCGCACCTGTTCATTTAAGGAGCCGTAAACCTCCTGCCAGGCCGCATAATCGGCTTCATAGAGGGCGTTGCCCAGGTAGATGTAGGCCAACAGCGCGCCCGAATATGCGTAAACCGGCATATCGCCCGTCATGCAGGCACGGACGGCGACAAAGTTTGCTTCCTGCTCGGCGGCGATGTTTTTCTGATGGGCCAGCTCATGGGCAATGGTCGCGGGAATCAGGCAGGATGGGGAAACGTCGTTTAAATTCGTCTCCGAGGTGAAAGGAAAGTAAACCCCGGTGAAATTGATGATGCTCATAAACTCCGATGCGATCATCCGCTTGGGCGTCCGGTTCGGCGCGTCGAGGAACGGGTATTCCGCCACCAGCCCGGCATAGATGCGGTCGGACGCGGCAAAGATTTCGTCGAGGTTTTCGTCAAACCGGCCCTCTGCGTCCCTTTTGACGCTGCCGCTGAGGGCATTGGCCACGTCGGCATAGTAGACGGTCGTGCGGTAAAGGTCGTCCGCTGCGATGGGCGCGGCGGTCAGGCCGCTTTTGTCGGAAAAGCTGTCGCCGTAGTAGTTCAGCCCCCACAGCCAGCAGTATCCGTCCCAGACAAGCAGCGCCGCCGCCAGAAAGAACAGGGCCGTTTTATAGATCCACTGTACCTTCTCCGGCCGCTTGACTGTCAATACAATCCCGCGCACCAGCATGAATATGCCGAGCAGCGCCGCCAGCAGGATCAGTATTTCCATGACCGAAATGGGAATAAAATCGCAGAGATATCCCATCATCCGCTTATAGGGCGTCGTGACCCGTTCGATGACAAAATTGACCCTATCCTTGTCGCCGCGGACGAATATGTAGCCGCAAAACAGGAGGACGGCGATTGCCAGGGAAATATGATACCCCTCGACCGCGTCAAAAAAGTCAAGGAGCTTTTCTTTCTTTTCTTTTAATATGTTCATGGGCAAAACCTCTTTGGCCGTGGGAGAAAACTATGATGCGCCGCAATTTTCATTTCTGTTAACAGTATACCGGATTTACCCGCAAAGTGCAAGAGAATAGGCAAAAACCGGTTCAGGATATGTGCGGATAACCGGGTGTAGGGCGGGATGGATGTTTTTCGCAACTGTAGCGGCGGTCTTTGACCGCCACCGTTCATGTACCTGCCCTGCTGTTTTCGGAACATTATCCGCCTGTGAAACAACATAATGCGGTTGTTTTTTGTATCGGTGGCGACCGCAGGTCGCCGCTACAGGTAAAAAAATGTGGAGAATTGTGCCGCGCTTTGGGTGGAATATACTCGGACAGACGAGCGTAGGGCGGGATGCCCTCATCCCGCCGGGTTTATACGGCATTCGGACGTTTTTAGGATTTCTGCCCGCGTATATGTATTTTTCCTCCGTTTGCCGGGAAATCTTCGGAATATCGCGGCGGGCTGAGGGCAGCCCGCCCTACCGATAAAAACCGGGCAGCGCTGATAAGGGTGAAAATAATCATATTTACGCGGATTATGAAGAATTTTCGCAGTCTCCGGCGCAGATTGCTAAAAATGTTCATAATTTTTTGCCGAAAGGGGCTTGACATTTCCTTCAAGAGGTGGTAAAGTATAGTTAGCACTCAGAGAGATTGAGTGCTAACGAAATCTCCTGAGGGCTAACGAAGCACATCAGAGAGACCCCGTGCTAACGAAATCTCCTGAGGGCTAACGAAGCACATCAGAGAGACCCCGTGCTAACAAGATGAAATCAAGAGATTAAGCAAGTAATGAGAAAGAATGGACGGTGATACCTTGAAAGGAGATATGCGCAGGCTCGTGATCCTGAAAACGGTCATTGAGCTGTATATCCAATATGGCGAGCCGGTTGGCTCCCGGGTCATCGCCGAAAGCTTTCTGCAAAACGTATCCTCCGCCACCATCCGCAACGATATGGCGGCGCTGGAGCAGCTGGGTTATCTGCAGCAGCCCCACACCTCCGCCGGAAGAATCCCGACCAACCGCGGCTACCGCTTTTATATCAGCCAGCTGATGAAGCGGGAACCCCTTTCGGAAGAAAACCGGGAACTGATCGACGCGGAACTGGTATGCGGGGATTTAAATCCCAAGGTTCTGGTGGAAAACGCCACCGACCTGCTCTCCCGGCTGACCGACTGTGCCAGCGTGAGCGCGACCGGACGGATGAACGAATCGATCATCATGAAGGTCGACGTTATCCCCGTGAGCAGACGGCTGTACGCCCTGATCATGGTGACATCCTCGGGCGCGGTGGAGAACCGGGTATGCAGGCTGGACATCGACCTGACGCCGGAACAGATCGCCTTCTTCGTCCGGTTTATCCGGGAAAATGTGACCGGTATGCGGGTCGAGGAGATGACCAACGAACGGCTGGTCGAGCTGGGACTGGGCGTCGGCGCGTACAACATGGCGCTGGCACCGCTGCTCTACGGCGTGTACGACATCACCCGCAAGCTCAAGGAACAGCAGGTCACCATCAAAAACGAAGCAAGCCTTCTGCGGCACGGGATCATCGGCAAGGATGACCTGGCGGTGCTGCTGGAGGAAAAGCAGAGGATTCTGCAGCTGCTGGAATCCGACCCGAACGGGCTGACTATCCGCTTCGGCGGCGCAGGCGGCCTGTCGATGGAAAACTCGAGCCTGATCATCTGTCCTTACCGGCAGGCAGGCGGCATCATGGGTTACTTTGGTGTCATCGGCCCCAGACGGATGGATTACGGACGGGTTATCCCCTATGTTGAATATCTTTCCGAAACAGTCACGCGGCTTTTGACCGAAGGGCTGGAGGAAGACCGTTCCAAGCCGGCACGGATGCGCCGGGATCCGGGCGGAAGCCTGGTTACACTGTAGCCGGAACGGATA
>CAMAJC010000066.1 GCA_945835425.1 uncultured Clostridia bacterium | reverse complement strand
GGCGGTCGCAGACCGCCGCTACAAGCAAATGATTGTTACGTTTGATTCCTTATAGACTTTATCTACAAACTGAGTACCTGTCAGTTTGACGGGTGCTCAGACTGTCGAAAAATGTATTATTATCAATGAGACGGGTCGATGTGGTCATCGACCCGCCGTTTTCAATTTCATAAACAGATTCGTGTTTACTGAAAAACAAAGCACCCGTCCTTTCCGACAGGTGCTTTTTTTCATTACAGCTTCTTTACAGCGCGCAGCTCGATATATCCGCGGGTGCCGACCGGTTCCAGCTGGATACGGGGATTCCGGTCGTCCCAGGCGTATCCGATCAGCGACGGGTCATAGCGATCCATTGCCTGCTGAACCTCTCTGATGGCCTGCGGATAGTTTTCCTCCGCAAAGGGCTCACCCTGGAACATCAGATATGCGGCGGCGGGAAGGGAGATGATGTCAAATCCTTCCGGAACAGAGCCGTCATAATCCTCCGGCACCTCAACTCCCTGCACATAGACCGAACCGCCTGCCCGGTACTGCTCCGGCAGCCAGAGACAGACCGGCTCGCCGCAGAGGGAGTCCATGCTGGTGAGGATGCCCCAGACGTCGCAGCCGACTTCGCCGCAGTAGGCAAAATACTCCGTGGCGGTTTTGCCCCGTTTGATGAGGACTTTGCGCGCGGGTTTGCTGATAACCTGAATAAAGACATTGCGAACGTTTTCCATAAAAACCTGCTCCTTTCCAATTTCGCGGAACTTGACGCCGTAGGGGATGAAAAGGCAGATGGGCACCGGATTTTCGGCGTATTCGTGCGGATTGCAGCCGAACTCCCGGTAAAAAGCCCGCTGGTAGCCGTCGACGCTGCCGAACCCGCTCTCGAGTGCCGCGTCGATGATTTTGCCGCCCTTGTCCCGCAGCCGCAGGGCTGAGCGGCTGAGCCGCAGCCGTCGGATATAGTCGGCCGGGGTCAGGCCGGTCTGCTGCTTGAACAGCCGGTAGGAATACCAGGGGGAATAAAGGGAGACCTGCGACAGCTGCGCCAGAGTGATCGGCTCAAACAGCCGCGCTTCGATGTAATCCTGCATCCGCTGGACCGCCAGAATCTGTTCGTCCATCCGTTTCATGCTCCTTGCGTCAGATTGATTGGGTTATGTTTCCGGAAAACTCTGATTTATTTGAATTGCTGTCTTTCCAGAGACATATTCACGCGGCTTTTCCCCGCTCTTCGGAGCCGTCTGCCTAAACTCAGACGGCGGGGAAAAAGCCCTTGCTCAGAGTTTCTTTTATTATATCAGAGCAGGCGGTGCTGCGCTCGACTTTTTTTGCTGTCCTGTTACAGCCCGAAAACCTCGCTGAGCCAGTCGATCGACAGCCCCATCCAGCCGTAATCCCGCGAAAACACCGACCGGTTGCGCGGCAGGGACTGCGTCGTCAGGGACAGGCCGTGGTGCCCTTTGGGGAAGATATGCAGCTCAAAGGGAATCTCCTGTGCTTTCAGCGCCGACGCATAGAGCAGACTGTTTTCAACCGGCACGCAGTCGTCTTCAAATGTGTGCCACAAAAAGGCAGGCGGCGTTCCTTCATGCACCCGGGTCTCCATAGACATCGCTTTCCAGAGCGGAGAACCTTCGTTTTCGGCGCCGAGAAGGTTTAAAAAGGAGCCTTTGTGGGCCTTTTCGCCGGAGGTAATGACCGGGTAACAGAGAATCGAAGCGTCCGGACGGTAAATCCGGCTTTCGATTTCCTCTTTGGTGAAGTAGTCTTCGCAGTCCCAGAGGTTGCTGATGGATGCCGCCAGGTGTCCGCCGGCAGAAAATCCGCAGACTGCGATTTTGTTTTCGTCCACCTGCCACTCTCCGGCGTGTTCACGGCAGATGCGGACAGCAGCGGCGGCGTTCATTAAAGGCAGCGGGTGCCGATGGGGTGCGACGCAGTAGTCGACGACGGCAGCGTTAAACCCGGCGTTTAAATAGGCCATGGCGATCCGTTCGCCCTCCCAGTTTTCGGCGACCATCTCGTAACCGCCGCCGGGAATGACAATGACCATCGGCCGCGGGCCGTCCTCATTCCGCTCGAGGACATAAGCAGTCATGGTGGGCATAAAGCCGTGCTCGGTCGGTTTGTCCAGCAGGGGAAAACGGTAAGTATCCATCTGAAAGTCTCCTTTTTTGTTTTATTTTATCTGTGCAAAATCGTAAGCCTCTTTGACCCACATCATCAGTTCCGGGTCGATCTCCTCCGGGCTTTGCAGCAGCAGATGGTGGGTCCAGCGGCCAGGGTAGGGCTCCACCGCCGCAAATATCCGCGGCGAACGGACTTCGCGCGGCAGACCGAGACTGATCACAACGGAGCCTGCCGGACCGATTTTTTTGCTGCGCGGCAGGGAGACAAAGGCAAACCCGTATCTTGCCGTAAAGGTGATCTGTGTTTTCTGTATTTTGATGTTTACATCCGGGAAAGCCGCGCAGACCTTCTCCGCAAAGGCTTCGTACAAAGGCAGCGCGCCCGGCGACCGCTCAAAAAAGGCCGCAGTTTCCAGCATATCTCCATTTAACATATTTCTCATCCCTTAGTGGAAAACCCAAGCTCTTTTTTCCAGCTGCCGCGCAGATACCGCACCAACAGGCAGACAAATCTCGTCATATTGTCCCCGATCATGCAGCACCAGACCGCCTGCAGTCCCAGTCCCCAGACCGATATGCAGAGGAAAGTGAACAAAATCCGCACACCCCACATCGAAAACAGCGAGAAGAAAAACGGGAATTTGGTGTCGCCGATGCCGTTGAAAATGCCTTCGAGGATGATCAGGGCAGCGAAAAACGGCTCCGATACGGCGACGATCCGCAGCACCTCTGCGCCGAGGGTTATGACCTGCGTATCGTGGGTGAAGATGCCCATAACGGCGGCAGGGAAGATAAACAGCAATATGCTCAGCATCCCCATCAGCAGCACCGCAATGGCCGTGATGGTCGCCGAGTACTGCCGCAGCTTCCGCTCGTCTCCGGCTCCGGCCGAATGTCCCGCGAGGGTCGCAGCCGCGGCCTGCATCCCGTAGCCGGGGATATAAAAGGCCTGTTCGGCGGTGATGGCGATCGAGTGGGCCGCGATGGCGATTGTGCCGAGTTTGGCGATCAGAGCGGTGAAGACGACCTGTCCCAGGCAGGCGGTCACCCGTTCGGCGCAGACCGGCGTGCCGATGCGGACGCACTGGCCCATGACCTCTTTGTCAAAGCGGATTTTCTGGTGGGCAAGCTGCAGCTGCGGGTCGCGGAAGGTGACGATTGCCATCAGCGTTCCGCCGATTACATAAGCCGCTGCGGTCGCGATAGCAGCGCCGGTGACGCCCAGCCCTGCACCCCACATGGGAATGGAAAGCGGGCCGATCTGCCAGACCTTTGCAGGGTTAATCAGCAGGAAATTGAGGATAATGTTGGCCGCGTTCATGATGGTGTTGATGATCATCGGGGTTTTGGTGTTGCCGGTGGCGCGCAGAACCGAGCCGAAGACGATGCTGGACGCCCGGAAAAGCATCGGCGCGCAGACAATGGCAAAGTAGATGGACGCGTCCCTCTGAATCTCCTGCTCCGCGCCCAGCCATCCCGGCAGAAACGGGCTGATGATGAGGGTCACGATGCCGATGGATATGCCCAGCACCAGGGTGATCAGCACCGATTGGGACGCGGCTTTCCGGACGCGCTTTTCGTCTCCTGCGCCCAGCGACCGGGAGATGACCGACAAAACACCCATGGCATACGCAAACATTGGGGAATTGATCAGCCACATCATCGTCGCGGTCAGGCCGACCGACGCGGAAGCGTTTGCGCCGATCGCGCCGACCTGGGCGGTGTCGGCGTACTGGACGATGGTCTGCAGGGCCTGTTCCATGACCGTCGGCCAGGCCAGCCGGAAGATGGTCCGCATCATTTCTTTGTCCCGCAGGGTGCTGCGAATAGATGAAAACATAGAATACTCCTCTTTAGCCAGCCTTTTGAAAAAGGCTGGGCGAAAACTTTTTTGTCCGCCGCGGCCGTGGTTACACGAAGGATAACGAATGAGAGCGTTCGGCATGCTCACGCTCTTCGGACGCTGTACCACGCTCGGAAAGCGCTGTAATGTTCTTTCTGCGCAGACAAAAACTTTCTTTTGCGTTTCTGTCTACTATTGTATAGGCAAAAAATGGAGGTGTCAAGGCTCCACAAAGGATATCTGCACCGGTCCGAAGGTGTACGCGGCTGCGTCCGCGATAATCTCGCGGTTAGATGCGGGCAGCGGCGCAAACAGGGTGATCAGCAGCTTTCCTCCGTCCATTTTCCACCGTCCGGCGACCTCTCCACGGAACAGCACGCCCGGCATGACGATCCCTGCGCGGCTGAATATCCCGGAGACAAATACCGGGCGCAGAAACGGGCTTTGCCGCTTATCGTACCCCAGCATCAGCTGGTCGAACCCGGACAGAAAAATGCAGTCCGGGATATCCGGGAAGTCATCCTGACCATCTTCCAACTCATAACAGGGCACGCCGTCGATCACCTGCTCCCGCAGCGGCAGTTTTTTCATCAGTTCCTTGACGGCGCTCTGGCTGAAGCCGAAATAATAAGCGGCGTCTTTGACGGTTGCCGGGCCGAAGTGGCGGAAATACCGCCCTGCCATCTCCAAAAGCGCCTCCTCCCGCTCCATCGGCGCAAAGTCCGGGCAGAGCCGGAACGCCTTTTTCTGCTGCACCTTATAGGCGATCTGCCCGCTTTCGCAGAGGTACCGGATGGTGCCGCCCCAGGGGTCAAATACGCTCTTTGCTTCTTCCTCCGTCAAGCCCTCGGCCATGCAGGCCGCTTTCAGCGCTTCCCGCTCCTCAATCCCGCCGCCGATGCATTTTACCAGAAACGCTGCAAAATACCGTTTCCGCTCCAGGGGGATGAATTTGTCTGCCTTCATCCGGTCGACCGGGCGGAGAAAATGACTGCGGTCCTTGTGGAGGAAAAGCGGCAGGTCCTCTTCGGCGAAAAGGTGCATCGTCCCGCGCACCGACCAGCTTTTGACCAGCCCGTCACCCCAGCTGTCCTCTGGGAGCGGCACGCTGCACCGAATCTGCAGGCCATGCCGGGCGTTTCCGAGAAACTGCGCCTGCACACCGTTTAAATCCTGCAGGACGGTTTTCGGGTCTGCCGGTGCGGTCAGATGCTGGCGGTACAAAATCTGCCGGATGCGCTGTTGTTTGTCCATGGTTTTCCGCTCCTTTTGTCCTGTTTCCTTTCCAGTATAGCACGGCAAAAGAAAAAAGACCAGCCTATGCCGGTCTTTTCGCTCTGTTATCCCTTTCGCATGAACATGACCCCGACCGTATTCGGCCCGCAGTGGCAGGACACGGTGCAGCCGCCCCGAACCAGCCAGATCTCGGAAAATTGCCCGTACTCCTGAATCGCCTGCACAGCCGCTTTCACTGCTTCCGGGTCGGCGTCCGGGTGGGCGATAAAGACCCGGTCAGTGCGGATATCGGTGCGGCCGGAGAGCCGCTCGGACGCATACTGATAAACCGTCTTCGGAAATGTGCCGCGGTACTTTTTCCCGACCGTCATTTTCCCGTCCCGCACCTCGATGCAGGGCTTTAAATGCAGCAGGTTCGCGCCAAGGGCCGTGGCCGAGGAGCAGCGGCCGCCTTTTTGCATATAGTCCAGCCGGTCCAGCAGAAAGCTTGCCTCGGGAAGGGAGACCCTGCGCCGGAGCTCAGCCGCAATCTCATCCGGAGGAAGGCCCTGTTCGGCCATCTCCGCCGCCTCCAGGACGATCATCCCCTGTCCGCAGGAAAGGCTGCAGGAATCGATAACGGCAACGTTTGGATAATCCGCCGCCGCAGCCTGTGCGTTTTGGAAGCAGCCGGAAAACTCCGCGCTGATTGTCATGACAATTACGGCGTCGTAACAGGGACAAAGCTTAGCAAAGCAGCGCTGGTATTCTGTGATGTTGACGGCTGCGGTCGTGCAGATCGCGCCGCCTCCGTCCACATAGCGGAAGATATCAAGGGGCGTGATCTCGATGCCGGCCAGCAGGGACTCGTCCCCTTTGGTGATATGCAGCGGCAGGACGGTGATCTCATACCGCTCCAGCAGCTCCACCGGCAGGTCGCAGGTCGAATCGGTGACGATTTTTATCTTCATTTTTGTTCCTTTCCATTTTTATGTTTATTCCGGTAATAGATGCCGCCGCCTGCGCCTGAAGCGACGACCAGCAGCACCTGCCAGAGGACAGCTCCCCAAAACTGCGGAGAAGTCGGGTCGTTTACGGCGGTGCCCATGATGGTCTGCAGGCAGAGCTTTAAAAACATTCCCCCAAAACAGCCGCCGAGATAGGGCAGATAAGCGATGCGGCTGGCGCCCATGTACATGCTCACCACGTCTCCGGGAAGTCCGCCGACCACCCGCACCATATAGACAAAATAAGCGTCATGCTTTTGCTGGAACTGCTGGAGGGTATCGATTTTCGGGTATTTCTGCCGCAGCCTGCCGATCAGCTCTCCGCCGGAATAGCGGCCGATGCAGTAGGGAATCGTCACGACGATGCAAAGGCCGATGCAGTTGACCAGAATGGCCAGCGGCAGCGGAAACATGATCCCGCTCGCCATATACAGGACGATCATCGGGAAAACGACCGACAGACTTTTCAGCGCGTACATCATCAGCAGCATAAGGATCGCGGGCAGCGTCTTTTCCGGCGTATAGTTTAAGATCGTATCGACGGTGATCTCCTCGCCGGAAAGAAGGATCGCCGCCGTGATGGCCAGCATGACCAGCAGCGGCGCGCACTGCAGCAGGATATGCCCCGTTTTTTTCATCCAGACTTTCATAACTTTGAAAGGCTCCTTTACAAAACGGCTGAGAATAATTCTGCCGCAGCCGGACGATCAGAAGTTTACGGCTGCGGCAGATGAGGAACCCCTGATTGAAAGGTTTTTCCCCGCCTTTGGAGGGGAAAAACCGCACGGACACATCTCCCGAAAAGAGAAAAGCCGATGCAATCAGGGCTTCCTGAGAAGAAAGGACTGGCGTATTCAGGCCGGATTATTCCGCCGTTTTTTCACCGCTGCAGCCGGCGCAGCTCTGACTGCAGGCCCAGAGCCTATCTGCGGTCGGTTTCCAGCTTTCCGCGTACCGGGTGCACTTGCCGCAGAGATGCTCCACCGATTCCGGGGACTGGAGGTCGGTCGAATGGGCGCCGGTCTTTTCGACCATCTCTTTGAGCAGCTCCGGGTTTTCCAGCATCGGGCAGGGACGCAGGTGGTTTTCGTTAAAGGGCTGGCCGTCGTGGTAGGCCATGAAGATCGGGGAGCGCAGGGCGTCCAGCAGGGAAACTTCCCGGATGTTCGCGTTGGAATAGTGGATGAACACGCAGGGGTCCACGTCGCCGTTGGCGTTGATATGCAGATACCGCCGTCCGCCGGCGATGCAGCCGCCGACATACTGGCCGTCGTTCTGGAAATCCATCGCGAAAATCGGCTTGGTGGCGCGGATCTCGCGGATGCGGTGGTACATCTGCTCCCGCTGTTCCGGGGTGCAGAGCAGTTCCGGCACCGCGTCGTTGCCGACGGGCATATAGTGGAAATACCAGACAAACTTGGCGCCCCACTCGACCATCTGGTCGATGAATTCCAGCGAGCTGATCGAGTCGAGGTTCTGGCTGGTGTAGCAGCAGGAAAGGCCGAAGGGCAGCTTTTTCCGCTTGAGGATTTCCATGGCCTTTATGACCTTCTGATAGGTGCCGTCTCCGCGCCGGGCGTCGGTAGCCTCTTCAAAGCCCTCGATGCTGATGGCCGGGATAAAGTTTTTGACCCGCAGCATCTCGTCGGCAAAAGCCTCGTCGATCAGGGTCGCGTTGGTGAAGGCGAGGAACTGGCAGTCGGCGTGCTTGTTGCACAGGGCGATCAGGTCGGTTTTGCGGACCATCGGCTCGCCGCCGGTATAGATGTACATGTAAACGCCCAGTTCCTTGCCCTGGGTGATGATCGAGTCGATCTCGTCAAAGGAGAGGTTTAAGCGGTTGCCGTATTCCGCCGCCCAGCAGCCGGTGCAGTGGAGGTTGCAGGCGGAGGTGGGGTCGAGCAGGATGGCCCAGGGAATGTTGCAGCCGTATTTTTCCCGGCATTTTTCCTGCTGCGGCCAGCCGATGATGTTGGCGTTGAGGAAAAAGTTCTCAAAAGTGGTCTTGATGACGTCTTTGTCCAGATCACGGAAAAGGCTCATAATAAACTTGTTGTAGTTGTTTTCCGGGTCTTCCAGCACGCCCCGGATGGTCGCGCGCTGA
>CAMAJC010000065.1 GCA_945835425.1 uncultured Clostridia bacterium | reverse complement strand
GAGGGTAATGTACTAATCGCGACGGGCTGAGGGCAGCCCGCCGCTGTATTATCATATATAATCATAAACCCGGAAGCAGGTCCAGCCCGCTCCCGGTCTTATTATCCTGTTTTATTTATTCAGTCCGGCGGTGAAAATGCCTTCCCGCAGGGTCTCATAAACCGTGAGTTCAACCTCTTCCCCATCGGAAATAAACAGCACCTCTTCGTTCCCGTCGACCGGGATGCGGTAGATGCCGTCCTTCGCTTTGAGGTAAGCGTAGGAGTTGCCCTCGACGACCGCGATCTCCACGGGCGCTGTCAGGCGGATGGTTTTGACCTCGCCGGTTCCGTCCATATCGGGCACATTCCCGGCGGTACCGGAGCCGTACTTGGAGACGAACTGCCGCCAGGTGTCCTGGATGGTGTCGCCGGCGACGACCTTGGTGTAGTCCTGCAGGTCGACCATGGCGTACTTCTTGATGAGCGCGCCGTCATCGGTCAGGGCCATGACATAAACCGGGCTGCCGTTTACGTTGACAAGGCTCGGGAAAGACGCCCGGTAGCCGAAGTTCATGACCAGACCCTCAGCGGCAGTCTCGGCGGAATATTCCTCGGCGCCGTAGATATCGTAGCGGCGCACCTGGCCGGTATGCTCATCGCAGAGGATAAAGGCGATGTTGGATTCGTCGCTGGCGGCGGAGGTGATGCCGGTGAAGGCGTTGAGGTTCTCGCCGACGACCTTGTAGCCGTAATCATCGGTGCAGCGGTAGACGCCGGTCTTGGCCATCATGGAGTTCCAGTAGCCGTTGCCGTACAGACCTGCGTAGTTGACCAGACGGATCAGGTCGTCTGCCGGGTAGACAATGCTGACCCAGCCGGGCGCTTCCTCCGCGCTGTAGCGAACCGTTTTGCCGGTGACCGCGTCGCAGACCAGCACACCGTTCGGCACCGGACAGCCGGTCAGGCCCACCCGGAACGCATAGGTCGTTGCAATCCAATAGGGGTTGCCGTCGTTGTCGACCTCGAAGTGGACGTTGCCGAAATAGGCGGTCGGCGCTGCAAACTGCATATGGCGGTAGATATTTTCATTAAAATAGGCGGTGTCGGAATAATGAATCGGCTCCGGGAACTCGACATATTCGCTGCTGCCGTTGACCGGGTCGACCGACACATAGCCGGGAATGCCCTCTCCGCGGCGGTTGAGCCATTTCCAGAAGCCGCCGTAGCCCATGGTCGCGACCTTTTTCGCCTGACCGGTGACGGTTGTGGTCATAAACTGACCCAGCTCGTACTGGGTCGCCAGCGTCCCGAGGGAGCCGATCTGGCGCTTGCCCATGGCGGCTGCGGTGGTGGTGTCCATGATGGCGATATCGGTGATCTCGCCGTTTTCCACTACCTGCACCTCCGAGGAGAAGTCGCCGGTGGTAATCCGCTCCTGTCCGGCCTGCGCATACCGTCCGGAGAAGAACAGCGGCGTCGTAAACAGCCCGATCACCATAAACACAATGGCCAGCACGGCTGCGGCTGCAAAACCCAGAAATCCCTTGAAGTTGGGACGGCCGTTTTCGATCAGCGTCCGGCGCCCTGCGATCAGCCGCAGAAAGCCGTAAATGACCAGCAGAAAGATCACCGTCCACCAGAGCCTGCTGTCGTGGATATTCAGAGCAGGCGGCGCGTAATAGTACAGCCCTCCGCCGAGCGCCAAAGTGATCAGAATCGGGAGGATGGTACGCAAAACTTTATTTCTTGTCATGTGCATTTCCTTTCTCTGCCGGGAAGGCAGACCCCATATCTTTTTTCTTAATCATACCTGCTTTTCGGAAAAATGGCAAGAGCAAATGCAAAATCTAAGGGAAAACCGACAAAAATTAAGATTTGGAGCCTATCAATAAAGCCCTGCCGTTATAAATGGTCATGTCCATTGACTGTAGCGGCGGCCTGCGGCCGCCACGGTTTTACCAAAACTTCTTTGCCGGTTTGCCTTTCGACGCCCGTTGTGCTATGATATTCATATAGAGCCGTTTCAATTACAGAAAGGAAGTGCGCCATGACGGATAACAAAAACTGCTGCGAGGTCTGCATGAACTATGAATATGACCCCGAGACCGACGGGTATGAATGTGTGCTGGAAATCGGGCTGGACATGGACGATTACGAAAGAAGCCTCTCCGGCGGATACAAAAGCTGCCCGTTTTTCAAGTTCGGCGATGAATATAATATTGTTAGGAAGCAAAACTAGTAGGGGTCGATGACCACATCGACCCGCCCTTTTATTATAAAGGAACAGACGCATCTTTACCGGTAAACGCAGACGTCCCCTTTCCCGCCGTTATCCCTAAAAATGAGCCGGAAAATGCAAAATGTTTACAAGTTTTGTCTCTACCTGTCTTGACACATGTATGGTATAATGTCCATAACACAAAAGGAAAGGACGTACCTTATGGATAAGTTCAAGGCATTTCTCAAACGGAAAGACATTGTAATCTCCTGGCAGCGCTACGGCATCGACGCCCTCAGCGCCATGGCCCAGGGGTTATTTGCATCCCTGCTGGTCGGGACGATCCTCTCGACCCTGGGCACCCAGCTGAACATCCCGGTGCTGGACGAAATCGGCGGATTTGCGAAAAGCGTTTCGGGCAGCGCCATGGCCATCGCCATCGGCTATGCGCTCAAATGCCCGCCGCTGGTGCTGTTTTCCCTGACGGCGGTCGGCTATTCCGCCAACGCCCTCGGCGGCGCAGGCGGTCCGCTCTCCGTCTTAATCATCGCCATCGTCGCAGCAGAACTGGGCAAGATGGTCTCAAAGGAAACCAAGGTCGACATCCTCGTGACTCCCTGCGTCACCATTCTCACCGGCTGCGGGCTGTCGATGCTGATTGCACCGGCCGTCGGCACAGCAGCCAGCTCTTTGGGCGCAGTCATCCGCTGGGCAACCACCCAGCAGCCCTTCTGGATGGGCATTCTCATTTCGGTTGTCGTCGGCATGGCGCTGACCCTTCCGATTTCGTCGGCAGCGATCTGCGCGACCCTTTCCCTGACCGGGCTGGCAGGCGGCGCCGCGGTTGCGGGCTGCTGCGCGCAGATGATCGGTTTCGCGGTCATGAGCTGGAAGGAAACGGCGTCGGCGGTCTGGTCTCCCAGGGAATCGGCACCTCGATGCTGCAGATGGGCAACATCGTCAAAAACCCGAAAATCTGGTTCCCGCCTATCATCGCTTCGGCTATCACCGGGCCAATTGTGACCTGCCTGTTTAAGATGGAAATGAACGGCGCGGCAATCTCCTCCGGCATGGGCACCTGCGGTCTGGTCGGCCAGATCGGCGTCTACTCCGGCTGGGTCAGCGATGTGGCAAACGGCGTCAAGGCATCGATCACTGCCTTTGACTGGGCCGGACTGATCCTTATCAGCTTCATCCTCCCTGCCGTTATCACCTGGGCGCTGGGGAAAGTGTGGAGAAAGATGGGCTGGATCAAGGAAGGCGACCTCAAGCTGGATTAACCGTCACGCATAAATAGAAATGTGCGGCGCTGACGGCGGAACGGTCAAAACCGTTCCCTACAATGTTTCAGGAAAATAATAATACGAAAACCGTCCGGAAAATCCCATTCCGGACGGTTTTTGATTGCATAAACAGACGCTCACATCAGCGGCGCAAAGATTTTGAGGATGCTGCGCAGCAGCCGCTTGGGGAACGGGTCGGCCTTGCAGGCTTCCATCGTGATCTCCTCGGAGACCGCCTGGGTGTTTTCAAAATCCCGGCGGATATCGCCGATGCAGGAGGTCTTGTACATCCAGGTCGCGCACTCAAAATGCAGATAAAGGCTTCTGTAGTCGAGGTTGATCGTCCCGACGACCGCGTACTCATCATCGGCCACAAAGGACTTCGCGTGGATAAAGCCGGGGGTATACTCAAAAATCCGCACGCCGGCCTCGATCAGCTGGGAGTAATGGGCCTGGGAGACCATATGGACATACCATTTGTCGGGGATATGCGGCGTGATAATCCGCACGTCCACCCCGCTCTTGGCGGCGTTTGTGAGGGCGGTCATCATCTCGTTGCTGATGATGAGGTAAGGAGTCGTGATATAAACATACCGCTGCGCCCGGTTGATCATGTTCAGATAGACATTCTCGCCGACCGGCTCATCGTCCAGCGGATTGTCCGAAAAGGGCTGGAAATAGCCGTCGGAGGGAAGCTGGCTCTGCTGGTAGATCTGCGGACGGTAAAGCTCGTAGTCGCTGTGCTCGCCGCGGATATAGTCCCACATGGACAAAAACATGACCGTCAAACTCCAGACCGCGTCGCCGCGCATCATGATGGCCGTGTCCTTCCAGTGGCCGTGCAGTTCCCGGGCGTTGATGTATTCATCCGCTAAATTGATGCCGCCGGTAAAGCCGGTGTGGCCGTCGATGACGCAGATTTTCCGGTGGTCGCGGTTGTTCATCCGCAGATTGATGACCGGGACGAAGGGGTTGAAGATGCAGGCACGGATGCCGTAGGACTCCAGCAGCTTATCATACCCATCGGGAATTTTCGTGATGCTGCCCAGGTCGTCGTAGATAATCCGCACGTCGACCCCTGCCGCCGCCTTTCTGCGCAGAAGCTCCAGCATCGGGTCCCACATCTCACCCTGTTCCAGGATGAAATACTCCATAAAGATGTAGTGCTCGGCCTTTTCCAGCTCCTCCAGCATCCGCTTCCAGCTTTTCTCGCCGATCTCGTGGTACTCGCACTGGGTGTGGTCATAGACCGGGCAGTGGGCGCCGCGCTCAATATAGCGTACCTGCAGGGCCGCGGAAGGGTCCTGCTGCGCGATCTCGTCGATAATGCCCTCCTTCTGGGCGCTGTAGGTCATCGTATTCTCGCTGATGGCCGCCATCTTCTTTTTAATCCGGCGGGAAAGCCGGTTGGAGCCGGTCCACAGGTAAAAGACGCCGCCGAAGAGCGGGAAAGCCATAATCAGGACAATCCAGGCGATCTTATAAGCCGGATTGGAACGGCCGGACAGGATGGCGAAGACGGCGAGCAGACTGCACAGCATCGAGCCGGCATAATACCATTCAAAATAGTCGCTGAGCCGGATGGCGAAAAAGACCATCGCCCCGATCTGCAAAACGAGCAGCAGAGCCACGATCACGACCCGGCGGAAGATAAACTGGGATATTCTTTTGAGTTTCATTTTCATGATGAAAGTCCTTTTGCGTATGCGGCCTACAATGCCGCGGGGTCAATTTCCTTTTTTTTCAACCGCTTATATACGATTTCCCGCAGCAGGGCGTACAGCACCGACGAAAGCGGGATAAAAAAGAGCATACCGAAAATGCCGAACATGCTGCCGCCGATGGTCACCGCGGCCAGCACCCAGATGGACGGCAGTCCGACCGCATTGCCGACGACATGGGGATAGATCAGCTGGCCCTCGACCTGCTGCAGAATCAGGAACATGATAATAAACCAGATGGCCCTGTGCGGCTGTGCCATCAGAATCAGGAACGCGCCGACCGCGCAGCCGAGGAAGGAGCCGAAAATCGGCACCAGGGCCGTAAAGCCGATGAACACGCCGCAGAGCAGCGCGTAGGGGAACTGGAAGATCGTCATGACGATGAAAAACATCGTCCCCAGAATCACCGCTTCGGTGCACTGGCCGGACAAAAACCGGGAAAAGGATTCCGACGCGATGGTCGAGATGCGGATTGTCTCGGAAGCCGCCTTCTCCGGCAGGAACGCGTAGAGAATCTTTTTGACCTGACTGCCCAGCTGCTCCTTGCGCATCAGCACATAAACCGCGAAAACGATGCCGATACACAGGGAAACGATGCCGCCGACCACGGAAGAAGCGGTGCCGTAGATATTCTGAATCAGTTCGCTCTCCTGGAGGATTGTCATGACTTTTGTGCCGATTTCGGTCCAGTCGAGGGAAAGGCCCTGCAGGTACTCGGTGACCTGCGGGTAACTGGCCAGCATCTTCATGGCCCATTCCCTGAGCGTTTCAAAATACCCGGGCAGGCTGTCCCACAGCACCTTCCCGGTTCTGCCCAGCTCCGGAATCACCAGCCCGCAGACAAGCGCGATGACCGCCACCACCAGCAGCAGGGTGATGACCAGGCTGATCGGGCGCTTATACCGGGAAATATCCGGCTTTTTTACCGGTTTTGCCTTTGTCTGGGTCTGAAGGCCCTGCGGCAGAGAACTGCGGAGCATCTCCCCTGCCTTGTCCTGCAGCTCGGTCTCCTTGATCAGCACCGTTTCAAGGACGGAAGTTTTTTTCTCCGGAAACAGCAGCCGTTCGATTCCCCGCAGCGGAACATTGAGAATAAACGCGATCACGCCGCCGGTCAAAAAGGGCTTGATAATCCCGATGACCCAGCCAAGCACGCCGCCCAGCAGTTCCAGATGCTGCACCGCAAAGTTTAAGAGAACCCCGAACGCCACCAGCAGCAGCAAACTTTTAAAGTTCAGCTTTTTGTCATTCACAACAGCTTCACTCCCCACAAATCCTGACAAATCCGGGGAAACTCTGATTGGTTCCTTTTGGGAAGCATAATTCCAGAGATCCCTTCACAGAAGCCTGTTATCTCACCTATTATTATACACGATTTTTACCATTTGTCACCATCATAATTGTAACTTTGCGGGAAACTTTTACCGGGAAATACCGGCAGACGGTCAACAGTAAAAAACGGGAGCAGATTTCCATCCGTTCCCGTTTATTCATGTTCCGCAGCTTTACAGCCGCTCCTCCAGTGGCTCATAATCCTGCATCTCGCCGATGCTGATATAAGCCGGGCGGATGATCTTGTCGACGTTGATCAGCTCCTCCAGCCGGTGGGCGCTCCAGCCGACGATGCGGGCGATGGCAAACATCGGGGTGAACAGCTCCTCCGGGATGTCCAGCATCGAATAGATCAGACCGGAGTAAAAGTCGACGTTGGCGCTGACGCCCTTGTAGATCCGGCGGTTTTTCGCGATGACCTGCGGCGCCAGCCGTTCGACCATCGTGTACAGCTCATAATCCTTCATCCGGCCCTTTTCCTTGCAGAGGGCGCCGACGTAGCGCTTGAAAATCTGGCAGCGCGGGTCGGACTTGGTGTAGACGGCGTGGCCCATGCCGTAGATGAGGCCCTTTTTATCGAAAGCCTCGCGGTTTAAAAGCTTTTCCAGGTAATCGGCGACCGCTTCCTCGTCCTTTACATCCCGCACGTTGGCTTTGAGGTCCTTCATCATCTGGACGACCCGGATGTTGGCGCCGCCGTGCTTCGGTCCTTTGAGGGAGCCGAGGGCTGCGGCGATGGTCGAATAGGTGTCGGTGCCGGAGGAGGAAACAACGTGGGTCGTAAAGGTCGAGTTGTTGCCGCCGCCGTGCTCCATATGCAGCACCAGGGCAAGGTCAAGCACCTTTGCCTCCAGCGGCGAATACTGCTTGTCCGGCCGCAGCATCCGCAGGAAATTTTCCGCCGTGGACAGTTCCGGCCGCGGACGATGAATATACAGGCTCTTGTTCCGAATATAATAGTTGTAGGCGTGGTAGCTGTAGACCGAGATCATCGGGAAGATGCTGATCAGGGTCAGGCACTGGCGCATGACGTTTTCGATGGAGATATCGTCGGCGCGGCGGTCGTAGGAGGACAGCATCAGCACACTTTTGGAAAGGGAGGTCATAATGTCCCGGCTGGGCGCTTTCATGATGACGTCGCGGGTGAAGTTGCGCGGCAGCGACCGGCACTCGCCCAGGGTCTTTTTAAATTCATCCAGCTGGGCAGGATCGGGAAGCTTGCCGAACAGCAGAAGGTAGGTCGCTTCCTCGAAGCCGAACCGTTTTTCCTCGATAAATCCCCGGGTCAGGTCTTCGACGTCGATGCCGCGGTAATATAGCTTGCCGTCGCAGGGGACCTTGTTCCCATCCACATCTTCAAAAGAAACGATCCGGGAAATATTGGTCAGACCGGCGCGGACACCGGCGCCGTTTTTGTCCCGCAGCCCTTTCTTCACCTGGTTGGTGTCATAAAGCTCCAGCGGGATCGAAGTCGTTTCCTTACAGAGCTGCGCATAGCGGTCGCAGCGGGTAAACAGATTATCCATACATCATCGTCCTTTCTTTGGCGGTTGCAACAGGGATTCTCCCAGCAATATCATTACTTTTATATTGTAACATGGGAAAGTGAAGACGATGGTACGGTTTTGTAAATTTTTATATTTTTTATCGTAGGAAGCTCTGATTTATTCGGTGTTTCTCTTTTTTAGAGACGTGTCCGTGCGGTTTTTCCCCGCCTTCAGCGGGAGAAAAACCATTAAATCAGAGGTTCCCGTACAAATCCGTGCAAATTGTAAATCGCTCCCGCTCAGGCGGAAAATGCCGCTACGACGGCTTCGATGGCGGCGGTCAGGCCGCGGACAATGTCCGCAAGCTCCATCCCGAACCGCTCCGGGTG
>CAMAJC010000064.1 GCA_945835425.1 uncultured Clostridia bacterium | reverse complement strand
GTTGTTAGATAAAATTCGTTTTTCCATTCAGATATTTTAATAATTCATATAAATATCGTAAATACAACCACTCACCAAATTGCACCATTTCCAGCCATGAGCAAACTGTGATTTTTTACAGGGTTTTTGTTGTCGGAAGTATGGACAAGCGATGAAAAATAGGGTATAATAGGGGTAATCTTAACATGGGGGAATTTGGATTTGTTGTCGTTTATCCGTGAAAAATCTGTCTGGAACCGGCTGCAGTCTGAGTCCCGCCCGATCGTCCTTTACGGCATGGGGGACGGCGCCGAAAAGATTCTGCGCGTCTGCAAAGAGCGGGGAATCAGTGTGTCCGGCGTCTTTGCCAGCGACGAGTTTGTACGGGGACAGGTCTTCTGCGGCTATCCCGTGCGGACCCTCGCGCAGACGGAAGCGGTTTTCGGGGATATCGTCATTCTGCTCGCGTTCGGCAGCTTCCTGCCGGAGGTGATGGAGCGGATCATATCCATCTCTGAGCGCCATACCCTTTACGCGCCCGATGTGCCGCTGTTTGGCGGCGGGCTGTGGGATGAAGGGTATCTGGAAACCCATGAGGATGAGATCGGGAAGGCGTACAGCCTCCTTGCAGATGAACAGTCCCGGGTAACCTTTGCGGATGTCTTAAACTACCGGCTCTCCGGCAAGCTCTCCTATCTTTCCCACTGCGAGACAGAGCGGGAGGAAATGTACCGGCTTTTACAGATCGGCGCGCAGGAGGACTACTTCGACCTCGGCGCATACGACGGCGATACGGTGCGGGAATTTCTTTCCTTTACAAAAGGGCACTTCCGCAGCGTCACCGCGGTGGAACCGGACCCCAAGAACCGGAAAAAGCTGCTCCGCAAATGCCCGCAGTTTCTTTCGGACAGCCGCTTTGCGCTGGTGGAAGCCGGCGTATGGCATGAGGACGGGAAAATGGCCTTTGACAATGCCGCCGGCCGCAACTCCGCCCTTTCTCCCGAAGGGAAGATTCTGACCCCGGTTCTGTCCCTGGACAGCATCGTCGGAGAACGGGACTGCAGTTTTATCAAAATGGATGTAGAGGGCGCTGAACGGGAAGCGCTGCTGGGCGGCAGCCGGACCCTGCGCGATCAGCGTCCGCAGCTTCTCTTTTCCGCCTACCATAAAACGGAGGATATTTACTCCCTGCCGCTGCTGCTTCATGCGCTGCAGCCGCAGTACCGGATCTATTTCCGGCATCAGCCTTACTTCCCGGCGTGGGAGACAAACTTCTGCGCCTCTTCCAGATGATGGAAGAGTCTGCCAAGTAAGGCACAGACAGCCCAATTTTCGCTTTCCCTGCGGACGCAGGTTGACATAAAAACCAAAGTGAAGGAGATATGAACCATGGATTGGACTACAGCATTCGGAACCGTACTTACGGGCCTTGTCGTCGTCTTCGTCGCGCTGATTATGCTGATCCTGATCGTAATGATTATGGGTAAGATCATGGCCAGCGTAACCGCTAAGGCAAAAGCCAGGGAAGAGGCTGCCAAAGCAGCTGCCAAGGCTGCAAAGAAGAAAGCCGCAGCCAGTGCTCCTGCCGCTCCCGCCAAAGCAGCGCCCGTTATTACCGCCGAAAGCATGGATGATGAGGTCGCAGCCGCGATCACCGCAGCGCTGGCCATCATTCTCGCGGAAGAAGGCAGCGGCAAGTCTTACGTTGTCAAGAGCATCAAGCGCGTCCGCAAGGGCAGCAGTGCCTGGGCAAATGCCGGACTGGCTGAAAACGTCAGACCTTTCTGATCAGATTTGACAGAATATCCCAAAAGAAAGGAAACTGAAATATGATTCAAGTATTTGTAGACAGTGTCAGAAGCCTTGCAATGGCTTCCGGCTTTGCCAATGTCTGCTGGCAGCAGCTGCTGATGATTGGCATCGCGTGTTTTCTGGCTTACCTGGCAATCGCAAAGGGCTATGAGCCCCTGCTGCTTCTGCCCATCGCATTCGGTATGCTGCTCACCAATATCCCGAACACCGGCCTGTTCCACATGGAATTTTATGTAGGCAATTCGGTCGATTACGGCATGGTGCTGCACGACGGCGGACTTTTGGACATCCTCTACCTCGGCGTTAAGCTGGGCCTGTATCCGCCTCTGATCTTCCTCGGCATCGGCTCGATGACCGACTTCGGCCCGCTGATTGCAAACCCCAAGTCCTTCCTGCTGGGCGCTGCCGCACAGCTGGGCATCTTCGTCGCCTTCCTGGGCGCACTGCTTCTGGGCTTCACTCCGGAAGAAGCTGCTTCCATCGGTATCATCGGCGGCGCTGACGGCCCGACCGCCATCCTCGTCACCAAGACCCTCGCGCCGCACCTGCTCGGCTCGATCGCCGTTGCGGCTTACTCCTACATGGCTCTGGTCCCGGTCATCCAGCCTCCGATCATGAAGGCCCTGACCACCAAGAAGGAACGCCTCGTCCGCATGGACGCCCTGCGCCCTGTCTCCAGAACCGAAAAGCTGATCTTCCCGATCGTCGTTACCCTGGTCGTCTGCTTCATGGTTCCCGATGCGGCTCCGCTGATCGGTATGCTGATGCTGGGCAACCTGATGAAGGAATCCGGCGTTGTCGACCGTCTGGTCAAGACCGCGCAGAACGAACTGATGAACATCATCACCATCTGCCTGGGCGTTACCGTCGGTGCTACCGCTTCCTATGACTACTTCCTGACCCCCAAGACCCTGGGCATCCTGGTCATGGGCCTGGCTGCATTCGCACTGGGCACCGCAGGCGGCACCCTGCTGGGCAAGCTGATGTATGTCGTTACCGGCGGCAGGGTCAACCCCCTGATCGGTTCCGCAGGCGTTTCCGCCGTCCCGATGGCAGCCCGTGTCTCCCAGAAGGTCGGCTCCGAAGAGGACCCCACCAACTTCCTGCTGATGAACGCTATGGGCCCCAACGTTGCCGGCGTTATCGGCTCCGCAGTTGCTGCAGGCGTTCTGCTTTCCATCTACGGTTAATGTCTCTTACCCCTGCCTTTCCCGGCAGGGGTTTTTGCATTTGAAAGGGAAAATGCTTTATCGGGGCGGGACGGGAAACCCGTCCCCTACTTACGAAAGAATATGCGTTTTGAAAAAGAGGAGCCGTATTGAGGAAAATGAAATATGTATGATAAACTAATAAAAAGTCTGAAAGCGGAGAACTTCCGGGTTTATGGGCTGGAAATCCGGCAGGACGGGCGTCTCCTATACAGTTGGCATCCGGCGCCCGATATCCGCTATCCGGTCTATTCCGCCACCAAATCGGTGACGTCGCTGGCCGTAGGTTTTGCCGCGGCAGAAGGGAAGTTTTCGGTCGACGCGCCGCTGGCTTATTATCTGCCGCAGGAATATATCGCCCGGATGGAACCGGAAAAGAGAGCGGCTTTCCTGCCGCTGCCGGTGCGGCGGTTTCTCACGATGTCGGTGCCCGGCTATCCGTTCCGGCCGGAAGGAGAGGACTGGCTGGATTTTGCCCTCGGCTGTCCGGTTGAAGCGGATAAAAACGTGTTTGCCTATTCCAATATCCCTGCCTATCTGGTGGGCGCGGCGGTCGAGCAGGCCGTCGGTGAGAGGATGGCAGACTATCTGAAACCGCGGCTGTTTTCTCCGCTGGGAATCGAAAATCCGGTGATGCGCACCGACCCGCAGGGCCGCTTTTACGGCGCGACCGGGATGGAGCTGACCGTCAGCGAGCTTGCAAAAATCGGCGAAGTTTACCTAAGCGGCGGCAGCTTTGAAGGGAAAAGGCTTCTGCCGGAAAGCTGGATAAAGGAGTCCGTTTCCCGGCAGATTCCAAACCGCGAGGGCGGCTACGGCTATTATATCTGGGTGCAGCCGCACAGCTTTTCCATCAGCGGCAAATGGGGACAGAAATGTATCCTCTACCCCGAAACGCGGATGTCCGTCAGCTGGCTCGGAAATATGCCGGAAGATTCCCGGCGGATGGAGAATACCGTCCGGGCGTTTTTGGAGGGATAAAAATAAAACTCCGTCCATAACCGGGCGGAGTTTTCATTATGCGTCATACAGCGGCAGATACATTTGTATACATTCTACGTTATCTTCGAAAGTCTCATCTTCTGTCAATGAAAACACCAAATCCTCGTCCAATGGTTCAAAGCCGTTTCTTGTATACAAGTGGTAGCCATTTGCAGTTGCATTTAAGGTAACGTAAGCAAATCCAAGCGTATTATTGCGAATTTCATCAATCCTTTTCAGACAGTCGTACATTAAGACGTCACTGAAATAATATTTCTTTCCATCCTCTGTCTTAAAGCAGATAAGTTTCTGGAATTTACTGTCGATGGCGAAACAGTTGATATGTACAGAGCCGCCGCTTCTGTATCGGTCTTTATCAATATAGCAGTCTACGGCTCCGGTAGTTATGTTATAGTATCCGATCACTTCTGTACCGTCATCGGATAAAAAAAGATAGGTCTTTCCAGTGTCGATTTCACGGGCTTCGGTGGTGGTATGGATAAAACTATCCAAATATTCATTGCCGCACCGGAAAGTCTGCACCAGTGTATGATACCCGTTGCAAAAGGGAATAACATTATTCATGATTCTTTTTCACCACGACCGTATATTCGCCCTTCGCGTTTTTTTGGATATTAAAAGAGTGCGTGTCCATATACGCATTGGCGCGTTTTTGACTTTCACTTAACGGTTTTGGTTTTCGGATGTCTTTTTTGACAGCAAAAGGCTTTTCGGAAAATGTTGAATAAACCATAAGAACACTCCTTTCTTATATAATATTATACACTTCTGTTTGAAAATCGTCAACAGTTTCCGGTTTTTTACTTGCTCATCCGGCAGCCGCCGGTTTTGGCAGACGGATTGATAAATCGATGTGTCTATGGATTATCGACAAATTTGCCTAAAAAGCGCTCCTGCAGGGACGCTGTACTAATTATTTTTAACAAGATTTGGGCGATTTTACGATTGACAGTCTCATACTTTTCCGGTATTATAAAAATATATCGGTGGAGTTTGCCCAGCGGCTATGGAATTCAAGGCAGTTTTTCTGCTGAACGTGCGGCGGACAAGACCGGGCTAAGGAAAGGAATGTGAACATCATGGTAAACGAAAAATATACCGTGTGGATGCAGAAAGCGACCGAGGACCCCGACCTGATCGCCGAACTGAAATCCGTTGAGGGCCAGGACGAGGAGATCAACGACCGTTTTTACCGGGAACTGGCTTTCGGTACCGCGGGTCTGCGCGGCGTTATCGGCGCCGGCACCAACCGGATGAACATCTATATCGTCCGCAAGGCGACCCAGGGCATTGCCAACTATATCAAAAAACATTATGAAAACGGCTCGATCGCCATCAGCTACGACTCCCGTATCAAGTCCGACGTTTTCGCGAAGGAAACTGCCCGCGTCTGCGCCGCCAACGGTATCAAGGTCTATATTTATAAGGAACTGATGCCGGTACCCTGCCTGTCTTATGCGGTCCGCTACCATCATACCGCCATGGGCGTCATGGTCACCGCATCCCACAACCCCGCAAAATACAACGGCTACAAGGCTTACGGCCCCGACGGCTGCCAGATCACCGATGAGACCGCCGACGAGGTTCTGGCCAACATCAACGCCCTGGACGAGTTTGAGGATATTCAGCTGATGGACTTCCAGGAAGGTCTGGACAAGGGCCTGATCGAATATATCAGTGAAGACTGCATCGAGAGCTTCTATCAGGATGTTCTCAAATGCTCCCTCAACTCCGACGTCGTCGCCTCCTCCGGCTTCAAGATCGTCTATTCGCCCCTGAACGGCGCAGGCAACAAGCCCGTCCGTGAGATTCTCAGACGGATCGGCATCAAGGACGAGGATGTCACCGTTGTTCCCGAACAGGAATATCCCGACGGCAACTTCCCGACCTGCCCCTATCCGAACCCCGAAATCCGGCAGGCACTGGAACTGGGGCTGGCACTCTGCGAAAAGACCGGCTCCGACCTGATGCTGGCGACCGACCCCGACTGCGACCGCGTCGGTATCGCTGTCAAGACCGGCAATGACTATAAGCTGCTCACCGGCAACGAAGTCGGCGCGCTGATGCTTTACTATATCGCTTCCCAGAGAAAGGCTCTGGGCAAGATGCCCAAAGACCCCATCTGCGTCAAGACCATCGTCACCACCGACCTGACCAACCGCATCGCGGAAGAGTTCGGCGTCGAGGTCGTCGAGATCCTGACCGGCTTTAAGTATATCGGCGAACAGATCGGTATGCTGGAAGCAAAGGGCGAGGTCGACCGCTTTATCCTCGGCTTTGAGGAATCCTACGGCTACCTGGCCGGCCCCCACGTCCGCGACAAGGACGCTGTCGTCGGCTCGATGATGATCTGCGAAATGGCAGCCTTCTACGCGACCCAGGGCAAGAGCCTGGTCGACGTTTTAAACGAGCTGTACGCGAAATACGGCTACTACCTCTGCACCCAGCAGTCCTTCGCTTTTGAGGGCGAATCCGGCATGAACGAGATGAACGCCATCATGAAGAAGCTCCAGGACGAGCCGCTCAAAGAACTGGACGGCCAGAAGGTCGTTCTGTTCAAGGACTACAAGGCACAGGTCTCCATCAACAACGTTACCGGCGAAAAGACCGGCACCGGCCTGCCCAAGTCCAGCGTCCTGTCCTATACGCTGGAAAACGGCAACAAGTTTATCATCCGTCCTTCCGGCACTGAGCCTAAGATCAAGTTCTACTTCTTCGTTCTGGATAAGAACGAGGAGGCTGCCCGCGCATCTGAAAAGATCTTGGCGGAAAACTGCACAAAGCTGTTAAAGGCTTGACAGTAGTTTGACAAAAAGTGTTTAAAATGACAAACATTGCGGGACAGCCTTGACTTTTTTGCACATTTTCAGTACAATTGAGGCTGAAAGAGAGTACGAAACAGGAGGCTCATTAGCATGGAAGTAAAAACCATCGGCATTTTGACCAGCGGCGGCGACTCGCAGGGCATGAACGCTGCTATCCGCGCAATCGTTCGCAATGCTGTCCGGAACGGCATTAAAGTCAAAGGTATCTTTGACGGTTATCAGGGCCTGATCGACGGCAACTTTATCGATCTGGATATCGGCGACGTTTCCGGTATCATCCAGAAGGGCGGCACAATGCTCGGCACAGCCCGCTGCCTGGAGTTCAAGGAACAGTCCGGCATTCAGAAAGCTGCGGACAACTGCCGGAAATTCGGCATTGACGGTCTGGTCGTAATTGGCGGTGACGGATCTTTCCGCGGCGCCGGGGATCTGTCCAGATGTGGGATTCCCTGTGTGGGTCTGCCCGGAACGATCGATAACGATATTGCCTGCACCGAATACACCATCGGCTTTGACACCGCTATGAATGTAGCGATGGAAGCTATTGACAAGATCCGCGACACCATCACCTCTCACCATCGCTGCGCGATTGTCGAGGTCATGGGCGCAAGAGCTGGCTGGGTCGCACTGGAAGTCGGTATCGCGACCGGCGCTTCCTATATCGCCATGCCCGAGAACATTCTGCCCGGCGAATCTCCCAAGGAACGCTATGAGCGCATCAAGAAAGAGATCGCAGAGCGCCTCAAAGAGGGCCAGGAAAAAGGCAGAAAGAATTTCACCGTCGTCGTTGCGGAAGCTGTCACTTCTCTGAACAAGGTTGCGACCGTCGAAGAGATGGCCCACGAGATCATGGAAATGACCGGCATCGACACCAGAGGCACCTGCCTGGGCCACATCCAGCGCGGCGGCAGCCCCACGGTCCGCGACCGTATCGCTGCAACCCGCATGGGCTACCACGCTGTCCAGATCCTCAAAAAGGGTATCGGCAACCGCGTCGTCGGCGAAAAGAACGGCGTTGTTTACGATATGGACATCCAGGAAGGTCTGGCTATGAAGAAGCAGCTGCCGGAAGACCTGCTCGATATCTGGAGAAAAGTCGGTTACTAAGATTCTTTTTGACCGGCTGTATGAAAAGACCCCCGGAGAAATCCGGGGGTTTGCGTTTGGCATATAAAAAACGGGCCGGTGATCATTCCGGCCCATCTGCATATCAAATCTGTTCAAAACCGCTGCCGATTCCGTGCTTGACGCGGTCCTCGACCTCGGCGCGCTTGGCGTCATTGAACCGGTCGAGCGTCCCGACAAGGTAGCCGGTGATCCGGCGGATCCGCTCAAAGGGCTGCGGCGCCAGCTGCCAGGAAAGGTTCACAAAATCGCCGTCCATCTCGATGTTGATCGACTCGAAATCGCGGCCGGGATACTTGTCCTGCAGGTGTGCCACATAAGCGGCGATCTCTTCCTGCGGCATGGTGCCGCCCGTAACGTTGATGACCGGATTCATAGACATCGTCCTCTCAATATATAGTATGAAAATAAACGAATAAGTGAGTATGCACACAAGATACACACAAATTTCTTATTTATACTATACCGCATAGGGGAGAACCTTTCAATAGCAAAATGCCGATTTTAGAAATTTTCTATTTTATTTCGCCGCACCCGACGAAGGTTGTCTATTTGTCCTTGTCAATGCACATT